>NZ_JBEAIG010000069.1:0-257461 GCF_040064575.1 Klebsiella sp. CN_Kp106
GGCTACCGGCCCGCAGACGGTGATGAACCGTAGCCCGGCTAAGCGCAGCGCAAGCCGGGGGTGGTTGTCGTAGCTAAAAAGCAATTAATGTTTTATTAACACCTGCGCTTCACCGTATAATCCCTGCGTTAACATCAGGAGCCTATTATGAAGCCAGCGAAAATTGCGGTGATTACCCTGTTCTTATTTATGGCCATCAGCGGCATCGGCGGCGTGATGCTGGCCGGTTATTCATTTATTGTTCGCGGTGGTGTCGGCTGATTCGCCGGTTCAGCCGTTCAAACCCCCGGTCGACGATAATCGCCGCCAGCGCCACCAGCAGCGCCCCCTGAATCACATAAGCGGTATTAAATCCGCTGAGGCCGATAACAATCGGCGTGCCGAGCGTATTCGCGCCGACGGTTGAAGCAATGGTCGCCGTACCGATATTGACGATGGTCGAGGTACGAATCCCGGCCAGCATCACCGGCGCCGCCAGCGGCAGCTCAACTTTTATCAGCCTCTGCCAGCCGGTCATCCCCATTCCCTGAGCGATAGCTAACACACCGGACGGTACCGCCCCAATCCCGGCCAGCGTGCCCTGCAAAACCGGTAAGATGCCGTACAGCACCAGCGCAATAAGCGCGGGCTGCCAGCCAAACCCCATCACCGGAACCGCAATCGCCAGCACCGCGACCGGCGGAAACGTCTGCCCCATTGCGGCAATCGTCTCCACCAGCGGGCGAAACTCATGCCCCGCCGGACGGGTGACCGCAATCCCGGCGACGACGCCCACCACCGTAGCCGCGAGGCTGGAGAGCGCCACCAGCCAAAAGTGCGCCAGGGTAAGAGAAACAAAACTCTCCTGCTGATAAACCGGACGCGGCAGTTCGGGAAACAGCGCGCTGAACAGCGGCGCGCTGTAGGGCAACGCCAGCAGCAGCGCGATAAACATGGCGCTGAGCCACAGCAGCGGATCACGCAGCACCTTCACGCCGGGCCTCCTCGCGCAGCAGGTCGGCAAAATGCAGCGTCCCGCAGGCCTCTCCCTGCTCATCGACCACCGGCAGCACCTCGCGGCGATGAGCAACGAACTGCGACAGCGCCTCGCGCAGAGTCATCGTCACGTTCAACGCGTCCCCCGCCAGGCGCTCATCGCGGCGCAGATAATCACTCACGCCGCGTAGCGACAGCAGGCGCACGCCCAGTTCGCTACGGCCAAAGAACGTCTCCACAAACGCATTTTTTGGCTCAAGCAGCATCTGCAGCGGCTCGCCCTGCTGTACCACTTCGCCGCCGTCCATCAACACCAGATGGTCCGCCAGCCGCAGCGCCTCATCGATATCGTGAGTCACCAGCACAATAGTGCGTCCCAGCAGGCGATGAATGCGGATCATCTCCTGCTGCAAGGCTTCGCGCGTCACCGGATCGAGCGCGCCGAAGGGTTCGTCCATCAGCAGCACTTCCGGGTTGGCGGCCAGCGCGCGCGCCACGCCGACGCGCTGCTGCTGGCCGCCGGAAAGCTGATGTGGGTAGCGTTCGCGCAGGCCCGGCTCCAGCCCCAGCAAGGCCATCAGCTCATCGACCCGCGCCTGGGTCTTCTGCCGCGACCACTTTTGCAACTGCGGGACGGTGGCAATGTTCTGCGCCACCGTCCAGTGGGGGAACAGGCCGATGGACTGGATGGCGTAGCCCATTCTGCGGCGCAGTTCGAGCACCGGCTGCTGGCGAATATCCTGCCCGGCGAAACGGATCGTCCCGCTGTCGTGCTCCACCAGGCGATTAATCATCTTCAGCGTGGTCGACTTCCCCGAGCCGGAGGTGCCAATCAGCACCGAAAATGCCCCCTCGCGCAGATGCAGATTGAGGTTTTTCACCGCAGGCTCTCCGGCAAAGGCTTTATTGACGCCGTCGAACTCAATCACGGGCCTCTCCTTTCAGTAATGCGCCCCACAGCGCGAATAACGCATCCACCACCACCGCCAGCGCGATGGTCGGGATCACCCCCAGCAGCACCAGATCCAGCGCGCTGCTGAGCAGCCCCTGGAAAACCAGCGCGCCGAAGCCGCCCGCGCCAATCAGGGCCGCCACCACCGCCATACCCACGGTTTGTACGCTGACCACCCGCAGGCTGCGCAACAACACCGGCAACGCCAGCGGTAGCTGTACCTGACGAAAGCGCTGCACGCCGCTCATCCCCATCGCCGTCGCGCTCTCCAGCGCTTCGCGCGGCACCTGCTGAAGGCCGATCGTCACCCCGCGCACCAGCGGCAATAGCGCATACAGCACCAGCGCAATCAGCGCCGGCGTGATGCCGGTACCGGAAACGCCGAGCTGCGCCAGCGACGGAAACTGGCGCGCCAGTCCGGCCAGCGGCGCGATAAGCAGGCCAAAAAGCGCGACGGAGGGAACGGTCTGAATCACGTTGAGAACGGCAAAAACCGGCGATTGCCAGCGGGGGTAGCGCCAGAGCCAGACGCCAACGGGCAAACCAATCAGCAGCCCCGGCAGCAGGGTCCCCAACAGCAGCGTCACATGCTGGGACAGCGCATCGTCAAACACCTCGCGGCGATTGAAATACTCTTTCAGCAAAGAGAGGCCATCGAGCGCGCCGAGCCCCAGCAGCAGCGCGGGCAGCAGCCAGACCTGCGCGTTCAGCAGCCAGCGCCACAGGGCTCGGGTCGTCAGGCGACGAACGGCATCGCTGGCGATAAGCAGGCACAGGGCCAGCGCCAGCCACAGGCCGCTTCCCGGCGAGGTGCGGGCCAGCGGAGAACCGCTCTGAGCCAGCTGTACCGCCGCACTGCCGGCTCCCCATAGCAATAAAGGCAGCAGCAGATCCGCCAGCAGGAAGATAACCAGCAGCGGGAGACGCCCGGGACGCCAGCTCAGCAGCGCTATCAGCAGCCCTGCCGCCCCCAGTACGCCCGCCAGCCACGGCCAGACCTGCCATAGCCAGCGCCCCTCGCCGGATAACAGCCGGTTAGGCGCATAGTTGATAAACGGCAGCGCCATCGCCAGCAGCAGGAGGAATGCCAGCAGCAGCGCAACCCGGTTACAGCAACGAGTGGTCACGCGCGCCCTACTTCAGCAGCCCTTTCTGTTGCAGATAGTCGGCGGCGACTTTCTTCGCATCCAGGCCTTCAACCGCAATACTGGCGTTCAGCTTTTGCAGCGTCTTTTCATCCAGGCTGGCGAAGACCGGCTGTAGCCAGTCGGCTATCTGCGGATACGCTTTTAACACCGCTTCACGTACGACCGGCGTGGGCGCATAAATCGGCTGCACGCCCTTCGGGTCGCTCAGGGTTTGCAAACCCAGCGCGGCGACCGGGCCATCGGTACCGTAGGCCATCGCCGCATTCACGCCGGAGGTTTGCTGCGCCGCCGCTTTGATGGTGACCGCCGTATCGCCGCCCGCCAGCGACAGCAGCTGATTTTGTTTGAGCGTGAAGTCGTAGGCTTTTTCAAACGCCGGCAGCGCGTCCGGCCGTTCAATAAATTCCGCCGAGGCGGCCAGCTTAAAGTCACCGCCCTTTTTCAGATAGCCGGCAAGGTCGCTTAATGAGGCGAGGTGGTTTTTCTCCGCCAGATCCTGACGGACGGCGATAGTCCAGGTGTTGTTGGCCGGAGCCGGGGTAAGCCAGACGAGCTTATTCTTTTCCGCATCCAGCTTTTTAACTTTTTCGTATCCCTGCTGCGCGTTTTTCCACGCAGGGTCGTTCTCCTCTTTGAAGAAGAACGCGCCGTTGCCGGTATATTCCGGGTAAATGTCCAGCTCACCGGCGGTTATCGCCCCGCGCACCACCGGGGTGGTGCCGAGCTGGATTTTATTGACGGTTTTCACCCCGTGGTTTTCCAGAACCTGCAAAATAATATTGCCGAGCAGCGCCCCTTCGGTGTCAATTTTTGAGCCGACCTTAACCGGCTCCGCCGCCTGCAGCGGCAGGCTTATCAGGGCCGCCAGCGCCAGCGTGCCGGACCACATACTTGCCTTAATCATCCTCGCGTCCCTCTTTAATTTGCGCTCCATTAACAGGAGCTTAAGCAAAAAGCGTAGTTCATTTGGGGCGGAGCGGAAAAAGAAAAGGCCGATAAATCGGCCTTTGGGGTAAGGAATGCCTGTTCCCGGGTGGCGGCCGCAGCCTCACCCGGGCGACAAATCACCATTACAGCAGTTCAAACTCGCTCTGCTTCACGCGGGCGGAGTCGACGCCGATAAAGACGTTGAATTTACCCGGCTCGGCGTCGTACTTCATCTGCTGGTTCCAGAACTTCAGCGCTTCAACGTCAATCGGGAAGCTGACGGTTTGCGTCTCGCCCGGCTTGAGGGTCACCTTTTTAAAGCCGCGCAGCATTTTCACCGGACGGCTCATGGAGGCGGTAACGTCCTGCAGATAAAGCTGAATCACCGTCGCCCCTTCGCGCTTGCCGGTATTGGTTACCTGCACGCTGGCGGTCACGCTGCCGTCGCGCTGCAGGGTCGGCGCCGACATTTTCACGTCGGAAACGCTAAAGGTGGTGTAGCTCAGGCCGTAGCCAAACGGATAGAGCGGGCCGTTGGCTTCATCAAAGTAGCGCGAGGTGTACTTGTTTGGCTTATCCGCATTGTACGGGCGACCGGTGTTGAGATGGCTGTAGTAGGTCGGGATCTGCCCGACCGAGCGCGGGAAGGACATGGGCAGCTTGCCAGACGGGTTGTAGTCGCCGAACAGCACATCGGCAATGGCGTTGCCGCCTTCGGTACCGGCAAACCAGGTTTCGAGGATCGCATCAGCCTGCTGATCCTCTTTCACCAGCGCCAGCGGACGACCGTTCATCAGCACCAGCACCAGCGGTTTACCGGTCACTTTCAGCGCGCTAATCAGGGCGCGCTGGCTCGGCGGCAGGGTGATGTCGGTGCGGCTGGAGGCTTCGTGGGCCATGCCCTGCGCCTCGCCCACCACGGCAACCACCACGTCGGACTGCTTCGCCGCCGCCACGGCTTCGTCAATCATCTCCTGCGGCGAGCGCGAGTCAACCTGCACCGCTTTCTCGTACAGATTGAGGAAGTCGACGATGCCTTTATCGTCAGTGACGTTAGCGCCTTTGGCATAGATAATCTTGCCTTTGTCGCCCAGCGCGTTCTGCAAACCGGTCAGCACGGTGACCGACTGATCGGCCACGCCCGCCGCCGACCAGCTGCCCATCATGTCGCGCTTGCTGTCGGCCAGCGCGCCGATTACCGCGATAGTGCCCGATTTTTTCAACGGCAGCGTATCGAGGCGGTTTTTCAGCAGCACCAGGCTTTCGCGCGCCACTTCGCGCGCTTCTTTGCGATGCAGGCGGCTTTCGGCGTTGGTATCCTGCGGATCGGAATCTTTCGGCCCCAGGTGGCTATACGGGTCGTTAAACAGGCCCATATCATATTTCACGTTCAGCACGTGGCGGGTCGCGTCATCCAGCTCCGCCATCGTCACCTTACCGGACTTCACCAGTCCCGGCAGATACTTGCTGTAGTACTCGTCGCTCATGCTCATATTGATGCCGGACTTCAGCGCCACGCGCACCGCGTCTTCCGGGTCCGACGCCACGCCGTGTTTGATCAGCTCTTTGATAGCGCCATGGTCGGAGACGGTGATGCCTTTAAAGCCCCACTGGTCGCGCAGCACGTCCTTAAGCAGCCAGGCGTCGGAGGTCGCCGGGGTACCGTTGAGCGAGTTGAGCGCCACCATAACAGCGCCGCTGCCCGCATCCAGCCCCGCTTTGTAGGGCGGCATATAGTCGTTGAACAGGCGCTGCGGGCTCATATCAACGGTGTTGTACTCTTTGCCGCCTTCGACCGCGCCGTAGGCGGCAAAGTGCTTGACGCTGGTCATCACCGAGTAGCGATCTGCCGGGCTTTTCCCCTGCATCGACTCCACCATCGCCCTGCCCATCTCGGTGGTCAGGTAGGTATCTTCCCCGAACCCTTCCGAAGCGCGGCCCCAGCGCGGATCGCGGGAGACGTCGACCATCGGCGCCCAGGTCATGTTCAGGCCATCATCGGCCGCTTCGTAAGCCGACACCCGCCCGACGGTGTTCACCGCGTCGAGGTTAAAAGAGGAGGCCAGGCCAAGGCTAATCGGAAAGACGGTACGCTGGCCGTGGAGCACGTCATAGGCGAAAAAGAGCGGGATTTTCAGGCGGCTGAGTTCCATCACCTGATCCTGCATAATGCGGATATCATGGCGGGTCACGGTGTTAAAAATCGCCCCCACCTGGCCTTCTTTGATCATCTCGCGGATGGCCTCTTTCGGGTTATCCGGGCCGACGCTAATTAAGCGCAGCTGACCGATTTTTTCATCCACCGTCATTTTCGTCAGCAGTTCCGTCACAAACGCATCCCGCGCCTGCGGCGTTAGGGGATGATTGCCGAACAATTCATCCGCCAGCGCCGGTTGCAGCGCCAGGCTCACAGCGACGCCTACAGTACAAAGCCATTTCATTTTTATCCCTCATTGTTCCAGTCGACCAGATCGGCGAAAAGATAGCAAAAATCGAAGTCTGCCATAAACATAAACGAGACGCCTGAATAAAGCGCGCGTTGTTCTCTGATTTTTCGAAACATTGATGCATCAAATTGTCATACAAAGCGCTATTCTTATTTTTGATAATTTTGTACCACCACAAGGAGTGGAACATGTCATCTGCAACAACCTATAACAACGCTTTTCTGGCTGAACTCGCCCGTCTGGTCGGCTCGTCCCATCTGCTCACCGACCCGGCTAAAACCCAGCGCTACCGTAAAGGCTTTCGCTCCGGCCAGGGCGACGCGCTGGCGGTAGTCTTTCCCGGTACCCTGCTGGAGCTGTGGCGCGTGCTGAACGCCTGCGTCAACGCCGATAAAATCATTCTGATGCAGGCGGCCAACACCGGCCTGACCGAAGGCTCAACGCCGAACGGTAACGATTATGACCGCGATATCGTTATTATCAGCACCCTGCGCCTGGATAAACTGCATCTGCTGGATAAAGGCGAGCAGGTGCTGGCTTATCCCGGCACGACGCTCTATTCGCTGGAAAAAGCGCTGAAGCCGCTGGGTCGCGAACCGCACTCGGTCATTGGTTCATCCTGCATCGGGGCATCGGTGGTCGGCGGGATCTGCAACAACTCCGGCGGCTCGCTGGTACAGCGCGGCCCGGCGTATACCGAAATGTCGCTGTACGCGCAAATTGATCAAAACGGCAAGCTGACGCTGGTGAACCACCTCGGCATTGACCTCGGCACCACGCCGGAGCAAATCCTCAGCCGCCTCGACGACGAACGGGTTAAAGATGAAGATGTGCGCCACGATGGCCGCCACGCCCACGATCATGATTACGTCACCCGCGTGCGCGACGTGAATGCCGATACCCCGGCGCGCTACAACGCCGACCCGGACCGCCTGTTTGAATCCTCGGGCTGCGCCGGCAAGCTGGCGGTGTTCGCCGTGCGCCTCGATACCTTCCCGGCGGAAAAACGCCAGCAGGTGTTCTACATCGGCACCAACCGCCCGGACGTGCTGACCGAAATTCGCCGCCATATTCTCGCCGAGTTCAACCATCTGCCGGTGGCGGGCGAGTATATGCACCGCGATATTTACGACATCGCCGAGCAGTACGGGAAAGACACCTTCCTGATGATCGACAAGCTCGGCACCGATAAAATGCCGTTCTTCTTTACCATGAAGGGCCGCACCGACGCGATGCTGGAGAAAGTGTCGCTGTTTAAGCCGCACTTCACCGACCGCTTTATGCAAAAGCTGGGTCACGTCTTCCCGTCGCATCTGCCGGAGCGAATGAAAACCTGGCGCGATAAATACGAACACCATCTGCTGCTGAAAATGGCGGGCGACGGCATCGAAGAGGCTCAGGCCTGGCTCGGGGAATATTTCCAGAATGCCGAAGGGGATTTCTTCGTCTGCACCGCAGAAGAAGGCAGCAAAGCCTTCCTGCACCGCTTTGCCGCCGCGGGTGCGGCGATCCGCTACCAGGCGGTTCACGCCGATGAGGTGGAAGATATTCTGGCGCTGGACATCGCCCTGCGCCGTAACGACACCGAATGGTTTGAGCATCTTCCCGCCGATATCGATAGCCAGCTGGTGCATAAGCTCTATTACGGTCACTTTATGTGCCACGTTTTCCATCAGGATTACATCGTGAAAAAAGGCGTCGATGCCCACGAACTGAAAGAGAAAATGCTGGTGCTGCTGAAGGAGCGGGGCGCCCAATATCCGGCCGAGCATAACGTCGGCCATCTGTATGAAGCGCCGGAAAGCTTAAAACGCTTCTATCGCGAAAACGATCCCACCAACAGCATGAACCCGGGGATTGGCAAAACCAGTAAGCAAAAATACTGGGGCGAAGCGCAGGATAAACCGACGAGCGCGACCGAACCGCAATAATCCGCACGGGGGACTGTTCAGCCGCGGGGCTTCTGTATTACGCTGCACGCCGGAGAAATTTCCTCTCCGGCAAACCCGTTTAAGGAATTAACCCATCATGTCCGCAGTGGATAAGCTACACGACGCTGACTTAGAGATCCGCGAAGCGCTGCCCGATGACGCCCACGCTATCGCCGCGCTGTACGTCTGGCACGTGCTCAATGGACGCGCCTCTTTTGAAGAGATCCCGCCAACCGTGGATGAGATGCGCAAGCGAATCAAAACCGTGCGCGATAGCGGGCTGCCGTGGCTGGTTGCCCTGTGGCGCGGCACCATCGTCGGCTACTGCTACGCCACCTTTTACCGCCCGCGTCCGGCCTACCGCTACACCCTGGAAGAGTCGATTTACGTTGAGGCGGGAATGGGGGGACGCGGTATCGGCAGCGCCCTGCTCTCCCGGTTAATTGAGAAATGCGAACAGGGACCGTGGCGACAAATGCTGGCGATTATCGGCGACGGCCACAGTAACGCCGGGTCGATTGCGATTCATAAAAAGTTCGGTTTTAGCGTGGCGGGTCAGCTGCGCAGCGTCGGCTATAAGATGGGCGACTGGCGGGATACCTTGATTATGCAGCGCCCGCTCGGCGATGGCGACTGGACGCTGCCGGAGTAACCCCCCGGCTCGCGCTGCGCTTAGCCGGGCTACGGTACAGCGCGGTTCGGTAGCCCGGATAAGGCGTTTACGCCGTAATCCGGGGAAATGGGGGTTAATCGTTCTGCGCGGTCTGCGCGCCGCCTTTCAGCATCGCATCGGCCATCTGCGCTTCACGCTGCTTTTTATAGCTGAGCGCGGAAGCCGGAACCGGCATCACTTTTCCCGTTTCAATCCACGTTCTCAGGCGGCTGGCGTCGGCGAAGTGGGTATATTTGCCAAACGCATCCATCACCACCAGCGCCACCGGGCGCTGATTAATCACCGTACGCATAATCAGGCAGTGGCCCGCCGCGTTAGTAAAGCCGGTTTTGGTCAGCTGAATATTCCAGTTATCGCGGTAGACCAGATGGTTGGTATTGCGGAACGGCAGCGTATACGCCGGATGGGCGAATGTCGCCATATCTTCTTTAGTGGTACTCAGCTGGCCAATCAGCGGATACTGCTCGCTGGCGATCAGCAGCTTAGTCAGATCGCGGGCGGTAGAGACGTTATGAATCGACAGACCGGTGGGCTCAACGTAGCGGGTGCGGGTCATCCCCAGCGCCTGCGCCTTGGCGTTCATCGCGCGGATAAAGGCGTCGTAGCCGCCCGGATAATGGTGCGCCAGGCTGGCGGCGGCGCGGTTTTCCGACGACATCAGCGCCAGCAGCAGCATATTGCGGCGGCTGATTTGGCTGTTCAGGCGCACCCGTGAATAGATCCCTTTCATTTCAGGCGTCTGGCTGATATCAACGGTCAGCATCTCATCCAGCGGCAGATGGGCATCAAGCACCACCATCGCGGTCATCACCTTGGTGATCGACGCCATCGGGCGAACCAGGTCCGGCTGGCTGGCATAGATGATTTTTTTGCTGGCAAGGTCGACGATCATCGCACTGCCGGAAGCGATATCCGGCTGGGAGGCGGTCACCGCCGTGGAGGTTTTAGCCAACGCCTGGGGCGCAAAAGGCACAGCCAGCAGCAACGTCAGGCTGAGCAAAGAAACTCGAAATTTGGTCATCGTGAACATTCTGAAAAGTATTTTTGCACGTTATGAACGTACGCCGCGGCGCTGGGGTGATGACGCCGCTGGCAAAAATCATCATACCTTGTCAGAACGCGAGCTGGCTAATAAGAATCGTGAACAAATGCTGCATTGCCGACATAAAAATCTATTTATGCCGGCAATGAGTTAAATCAGAAGAGCCGATATCCGTATCCCCAGAGAATAACGGTGATCGCCAGCAGCACTTCCAGCACCAGCACCCCTATCGCCAGAGTCGAGCTGGCGAAGCTCAACCCCTCTTCTTTGTTAATCCCCAGGAACGTGGGAATACCGAGATACAGCAGATAGCCGGTGTAAAGCAGCGCGACGGTCCCGACCAGCGCGCACAGCCACACCAGCGGATAGAGCGCCACGAGCCCGCTGAGGAAAAGCGGCGTGGCGACATAGCCGGCGAAAACCATACAGCGCTTAAGGGAAGGCCGCTGCGGATAGCTTCGCGCCATCCACCAGATAACCCGCCCCATCACCGCAACCCCGGCGAGCATCACGGCGTAAAACAGCACCGCCAGGGCCAGCCCGGTCATCAGCGACAGTTTTACCACCGTGCCGTCGCCGAAGTTCCAGCCCAGCTGCGTGGTGCCGATAAAGGCGCAGATAACCGGAACCGCCGCCATGACCAGCACATGGTGCGTATAGTGATGCGAAACGGTTTCGTTTTCGCTTTTAATAACGCTCATCTCTTGATTAGGATGAGAGAAGAGCCCCCAGACATGGTTCATAGCGTCCCCCTTGTCACGGCGTGGTACAGCACTGATCCAAGTATAATTCACCTTGTAGATTATTTTGTGTACAGCGAGAAAAATGCGCTTCCCCCGCATTTTTATCATCAGGGTGTATGATTAAGGGACTGACGTTTTATGGAGTTAATCTTTATATGGATATCAATAACCTGATTTCCCAGTACGGCTACGCGGCGCTGGTCATTGGCAGCGTGGCGGAAGGCGAAACCATCACGCTGCTCGGCGGCGTGGCGGCACATCAGGGATTATTGAAGTTCTGGCTGGTGGTTATCTCGGTCGCCCTCGGGGGGATGATTGGCGATCAGCTGCTTTATTTACTCGGCAGGCGCTTTGGCGGACGGATTCTGCGGCGATTCGCACGCCAGAAAAAGCGGATCCAAAAGGCCCAGCGGATGATCCAGCGTCGCCCCTACCTGTTTGTCATCGGCACCCGCTTTATGTACGGCTTTCGGGTTATCGGCCCGCTGCTGATTGGCGCCAGCCGCCTGCCGCCGAAGGTGTTTCTGCCGCTGAATATTGTCGGCGCGATTATCTGGGCGTTAATTTTTACCACGCTCGGCTATCTCGGCGGGGAAGCGATTGGCCCGTGGCTGCATCATCTGGATGCGCATCTGAAGCACTGGATCTGGCTGATTCTGGCGGTGGTGCTGGTGGTTGCGGCGCACTGGTGGCTAAAGCGCCGCGAGGCAAAGAAGAAAGAGTGACGAGAGTTCCCGGATGGCGGCGTAAACGCCTTATCCGGGCGACAACCCCACAGATCGCATGGGCCTGTAGCCCGGCTAAGCGCAGCGCGAGCCGGGGAAACAGAACTACTTCGCCGCCTGATGATATCCGCCGCCCAGCGCGGAGGTCAGTTGGATGCTGGCATCAAGCCACTGGCCGTGCAGGCGCAGCGCGGTGACGCGCTCCTGCAGCGCCGGCAGCTTCGCCAGGCTGACGCGCGAGCCGGAAATAATCCCTGCGTTCATCCGCGCCTGCGCCAGCGCGACCATCCGCTGAGCATCTTTTTCAACCTGCTGCTGCTGCTGATTTTTCGCCATCAGCGTTTCCATCTGGCTGGCGGTTTTCGCCACCTGATTAACCGCATCGACCACCGCTTTGTTGTACTTCGCTATCGACAGGCCATTTTGCGCGCTGGCGATATCCAGATTCGCGTTCAGGCGGCCGCTATCAAAGATCGGCAGGGTCAGCCCGGCGGTGACGCCCATCTGCTGGGCAGAGTGGCGGAACAGATCGCTGAGATGCAGGGCATCCTGCTGCAGGAAGGCCATCAGGTTGATATCCGGATAAAACGCGGCTTTCGCGGCATCAACTTCGCTTAATGAAGCCTCGATATACCAGTGGGCGACCTGCAGGTCAGGGCGTCGCGCCAGCAGCTCATATCCCAGCTGGTTGGGCATTTGCGCGCTGACGGCGGGTAAATCCGCCGGATGAAGATTCAGCGCCTGGCTCTGGCTGTTGGTCAGCGCCATCAGCCGCGCTTCAATCTCCTTCATATTGCCCGCCACGTCGGCGAGCTGCTGATCGGTTTTACTGACGTTAATATCGTTCTCGGCCCCTTCGGCCGAGTTGGTGATCCCGCGTTGATACAGCGCAGTATCCACGGTAACGACATTATTCTGTTCGCGCTTCACCTGCGTCAGCACGTTTTTAATGGCCGCTTCGGTCTGCCACTGCCAGTAAAGGCGGGCGACGCTGCCGGCCAGCAGTTCGCGGGTCTGGGCTTCTTCGGCAACCTGAGCTTTGACTTCACCGATGCGCGCTTTAAGCAGCGCGCGGTTTTTACCCCACAGGTCCAGATCCCATCCGGCGGTCAGTCCGAAGGTGCCGTTGGTGTACCACGGCCCGGTATTGCCGTCGGTATCGGTGGCAAACGGCCCCATCAGCCCCTCGGAGGACATTTTCTGCCGTTCAATATCGGCGGAAAAATCCAGGTTCGGTCCCAGGCTGGATTGCGACATCCGTGCCTGCGCTTCCGCCAGCCTGATGCGCTGTTCGGCAATCTGCATGTCCGGCGCATTGGCTAAGGCACGCTGAATCAGGCTATTGAGCTGAGGGTCATGGTAATCCTGCCACCAGTTGCTCTGCGGCCAGCCGTTTTTCACGGCGGCGGGCAGTTCCGTTGCGACGTGGGATGCCGGGGTTTGCTGCTGGAGCGGCTTGCCAGTATCGTGCGATGGCGCGCAGCCCGCCAGCGCGATAACCAGTGGCAGGCCAGCCAACGCGCGTTTGCTCAAAGTCAGGTTCATGAAATCGGTCAGATGATTAAATAAGGTCGGGTATATTAAGCTACTTGCATCCTTGCCGTTTAGTAAAGCGTGTGCCGTAACTATTAGCAGACTAAAAATAAACTTCTCATGGAGTGACAATGAGTCAGAACATCTATGACGATCCCGCTTTTTTTGCCGGATACGCCACCCTCGACCGTTCAGTCAAAGGGCTGGAAGGCGCGCCCGAGTGGCCGACCCTTCAGCAAATGCTTCCGCCGTTATCCGGTTTACGCGTCGTCGATCTTGGCTGCGGCTACGGCTGGTTTTGCCGCTGGGCCCGCGACCAGGGCGCCGCGCAGGTGGACGGGCTGGATCTCTCCAGCCGAATGCTGGAGCGCGCCCGCGAAATGACGGAGGGCGAAGGTATCCGCTATCGCTGCGAAGATCTTCAGACGCTTACCCTGCCCGCCGATAGCTGCGAGCTGGTCTATAGCTCGCTGGCGCTGCACTATCTGCCCGACGTGGCGCCGCTGTTCGCCACCGTTTACCGGGCGCTGACGCCCGGCGGCACGCTGCTGTTCTCCGCCGAGCATCCCATCTATACCGCCCCGCCGCGTCAGGGCTGGCAGGAAGATGAGAACGGGCAGAAAAGTTGGCCGGTGAGCCACTACCAGCAGGAGGGCGAGCGCATCAGCAACTGGTTTGCCGACGGGGTGAAAAAGCAGCATCGCAAGCTGTCCAGCTGGATAAACCAGCTGATCGCCGCCGGTTTTATCATCGAGCATCTGGATGAGTGGGGACCGACGGCGGAGCAGATTGCCGCTCAGCCGGCGCTGGATGAAGAAAAAGAGCGGCCGATGATTTTTCTCCTGCGCGCGCGCAAGCCGGCGTAATACGCAAAAAGGCCCGGAAGTTATCCGGGCCATAAGGCTGATGTTAGCTTCGTGCTCAGGGCATTACTCTTTTAAGCTGCCGCCGTTGGTGGCGATTACCTCTTTATACCACCAGAAGCTCTTCTTGCGGCTGCGCGCCAGGGTGCCGTTGCCTTCATCGTCGCGATCGACGTAGATAAAGCCATAGCGTTTGGACATCTCCGCCTTCGACGCGCTCACCAGGTCGATAGGCCCCCAGCTGGTGTAGCCCATCAGCTCAACGCCGTCCTCTATTGCCTCACGAGCCTGCACCAGATGGTCGTTAAGGTAGCTGATCCGGTAATCGTCGTTGATGCTGCCGTCGGCTTCCACCTTATCCTTTGCGCCCAGGCCGTTTTCCACGATAAACAGCGGCTTCTGATAGCGATCCCACAGCACGTTCAGCAGCGTGCG
This sequence comes from Klebsiella sp. CN_Kp106, assembly GCF_040064575.1. Lineage (NCBI taxonomy): Bacteria > Pseudomonadati > Pseudomonadota > Gammaproteobacteria > Enterobacterales > Enterobacteriaceae > Klebsiella > Klebsiella sp. CN_Kp106. The sequence continues at coordinate 14,395 of NZ_JBEAIG010000069.1, forward strand.
CAGGCCGAGGGGGTCAATCTGCCAGCCCCACTCCGAGCTTGCCAGGTGCGGGTTCGGCACCATGCTGAGAATATTGCCGCGCGATTTTTTGTTCAGCTCTTCGTCGGCGGTCACGCAGCCGGTCATATAGTAGCTGAAGGAGATAAAATCGACGGTCTCTTTCAGGGCTTCGCGATCGGCATCGGCGATCTCAAGGCTAATGCCGTTGTCGCGGAAATAGCGCAGCATATAGCCCGGGTAAGCGCCGCTGCACTGGACATCGCCAAAGAACTGCCAGCTGCGGTTCTGCTGCAGGGTTTCAAAAATATCGTCCGGTTTGCAGCTCAGCGGATACATCAGGCCGCCGAGCAGCATGTTGCCGATTTTGCCCTCAGGCACGATGTCATGGCAGGCCTTAGCCGCCAGCGCGCTCGCCACCAGCTGATGATGAATGGCCTGATAGACTTCAGCCTTGCTGCTGTCGGCCGGCAGACCGACGCCGGTCATCGGCGCGTGCAGGGACATATTGATTTCATTAAAGGTCAGCCACAGTTTGACCTTCGCCTGGTAGCGAGCAAACACCGTGCGGGCGTAGCGTTCGAAGAAGCCAATGACTTTGCGATTGCCCCAGCCGCCGTAGTTTTTCACCAGCGCCCACGGCATCTCATAGTGGGACAGGGTCACCAGCGGAGTAATATTGTGCTTCGCCATTTCATCAAACAGCTTATCGTAAAAGGCCAGCCCGGCTTCGTTTGGCTGCGCCTCATCGCCCTCAGGGAAAATACGCGCCCAGGCAATGGATACGCGCAGGCAGTTAAAGCCCATCTCGGCAAAGAGGCTGATATCCTCCGGATAACGATGGTAAAAATCGATAGCAACATCTTTTATACCGCTATCGCCAGGCACGCGTTCTACGACGTCGCCAAATACGCCGCGCGGCTGGACGTCAGAAGTGGTTAATCCCTTCCCGTCTTCCAGATAAGCGCCTTCAACCTGGTTTGCCGCGGTCGCGCCGCCCCATAAAAACGCCTGTGGGAATGTCTTCATTCATCTCTCTCCTGTGATTAACGGCTTACGGACAACAGCGGCTGACCGGCATCCACCGCGCTGGCGGATACGATGTCGAGAGCACGAAAATCGTCGCTGTTGCTGATAATAATGGGCGTCGCCAGATCGTAACCGGCGTTCAGAATCGCCTGACGGTCAAACTCCAGCAGCAGATCGCCCGCTTTGATTTTGTCGCCCTCTTTAACGTGGGCGGTGAACGGTGCGCCATCGAGCTTGACGGTGTCGATGCCCACGTGGATGAGCAGCTCGATTCCGCTATCGCTCAGCAGACCGATGGCATGTTTCGTCTGAAAAATCGAGGCGACCTCGCCCGAGAACGGCGCAATAACTTTGCCCACTGAGGGGATAATCGCCACGCCCTGGCCAAGTAAACCGCTGGCGAAGGTGCTATCGGGAACCTGATCCAACGCCAGTACGCTGCCGGTCATCGGCGCCAGGATGTCATTTTCCGAGGCCGGAGCCACCACAACGGCCGCCTGTTCAGCGGTGCTGCGCGGCAGCCCGGCGACTAACGTGAGAACGCAGGCGATAATTAAAGCGGCAACCGTCCCCAGCGCGCCGCCCCATACCGTGGCGTCAATGCCCTGCGGCGGGATCATCTGCGCCAGGGTGAAAATATTACCGAAACCGAAAGAATAGACGTGGCTGTCGCTAAAGCCGACAATCGCGCCGCCGATGGCGCCAGCGACGCAGCCGAAGATAAACGGACGGCGGAGCGGCAGATTCAGCCCATAAATCGCCGGCTCGGTCACGCCGAAGATCCCCGCGGATACCGCCGAGCCCGCCAGCACTTTTTGCCGCGCATCGCGGGTGCGCAGGAAAATCCCCAGCGCGGCGCCAACCTGCCCCATCACCGCCGGCAGCAGCATCGGCATCATCGAATCATGGCCAAGCACGGCAAGGTTGTTAATCATTAACGGTATCAGGCCCCAGTGCAGCCCAAAGATGACGCACACCTGCCACAGCGCCCCCATCGCCGCGCCGGCAAGCCAGGGCGCAACCTGATAGATAAGCTGATAGCCGTTGGCCAGCTGCTGGCTCAGCCAGGTCGCAACCGGGCCGATAATCAGAAACGTGAGCGGGACGACCACGGCCAGGCAAATCGCCGGGGTAAAGAAGTTCTTCATCGACGAGGGCAGTATCGCGTTGCTGCGCCGCTCAATCCAGCAGCTCACCCACGAGGCGAGGATAATCGGGATGACCGATGAACTGTAATTGATAAAGGTCACCGGAATCCCAAGGAAATACTCCGTCGCGGCGTCAGGCGCCATACTGGCGTCAAAAGATTGAATCATCAGCGGGTGGGTTAACGCGCCGCCAATCACCATGGTAATAAAGGCGTTGCCGCCAAATTTCTTACCGGCGGTATAGCCGAGAAACAGCGGGAAAAAGAAGAACAGCGCATCGCTGGCGGCAAACCAGATTTTGTAGGTTGCCTGCTGCGTCGTTAACCAGCCGCAAACCACCGCCAGCGCCAGCAGCCCTTTGAGGATCCCCGAGGCCGCCAGGACGCCGATAAACGGGGTGAAAATACCGGAAACCACGTCGATAAGCTGGCCGATAATTGATACTTTTTCGCCTTTCACCGCCACCGGCTCGCTGTCATCCGTCAGCCCGGCTTCGCTGCGCACCGCCAGCCAGACATCGTGCACGTGGTTACCGATGACCACCTGAAACTGGCCGCCGCTTTCCACCACCATGATGACGCCAGGATTCGCCTTCAGTCCTTCGGCATCCGCCTTCTTGCTATCTTTGAGCTTAAAACGCAGCCGCGTTGCGCAGTGAACCAGACTCACAATATTCTCTTTGCCACCAACCCGGCTGAGAATATCCTGCGCGAGTGCTTTATATTCCATGCTGTTTTTCCTTACTTCCGCTGCCCGCAGGCATCGTTAACTGAGTATTAAAAATAAAAAAACCCGAGAACAACGCCGTGTAGGCGTTGCGCTCAGGTTTTGCCTGCGTAATGCAGTAACAATCCAGTTGTAGCGCGGGAGCTATGCGCCAGGCCCGATCGGCGCTTAGCGTCCCTCTTTTCTCACCCGCTCAATATGAATGGCGAGAAACATAATTTCTTCCGTCGTCAGCGGCCGCTGGTAGCTCTTTTGCAGGTGCCGCGCGACGGTTTCCGCACACTTCCACGCTTTAGGGTAGTTATCCTTTACCGCGCTGTGCAGCGTCACATCATCATCTTCGACCACCGTTCGCGTCAGCATACGCTGGGCGAAAAACTTGAGATGGGTGACAAAGCGCTGGTAGCTCAGCGACTCTTCGTCGTAGTTCAGCGTCAGCTGATACTTCACCAGCTGCAGGATCTCCTGCATGACCCGGGTGACGTGCATCACTTCCGGCATTTCGCTGTTGAGCTGCGCCGTGACCAGATGCAGGGCGATAAAACCCGCTTCATCTTCGGCCAGTTCAACCCCGAGCCGTTTGCTGACGATCGCCCGCGCCTCCTGCCCTAACTCAAATTCCTTCGGATACAGCCGCTTTATTTCCCACAGCAGCACATTACGAATAGCGATGCCCTTCTTCTGCCGCTCAATCGCAAAGTGGCAGTGGTCGGTCAGGGTAATGTACAAACTATCCTGTAACTTCCCGAGACGACCGCGCGCCAGATCGATAATCCGATCGCAGGTCGTCATCACTTCTAATGGTATCTGACTGAGTAATTCACCTAAACGGCCAACCAGTTCATCGCTCTGCAGCGCGAAGACCTTTTCAATTTTACTTTCATCAAGAGAGTCACCAACGCGTTTCTGAAAGGCAAGTCCTCGGCCCATGACCACCTGTTCGCGCTGCTGCTCATCAACAACCACCACTACATTATTATTAAGTACTTTGGCGATTTGCATATGAACCCCAAAAACAAAAAAACCTGACCCCGACGGATGCCAGGAAATCAGGTTTTGCCTGCCGGAGCAGTAACAATCGGTAGTGAGTATTTCACTGTCCGCCGGGTAATCTCAATGGGACAAGCTAAAAAATGTGATGCCGGTCAGATAGTTTAGCTACGCCAGTCGTTAATCGTGCGCGCTATGCTGGTTGAATCCTGTAGGGTGCGTACCGCGCTGAACAGGTCAGCCGCTTCGAGGTACTCTTTACGCAAATAGCTCAGCCACTGTTTTATCCGCGCGACGTGATAAAGGCCGGTGTCGCCCTGCTTTTCCAGACGGGTGTATTTTTGCAGCAGTTCGACCACCTGCGGCCAGGGCATACGCGGTTCGTTATATTTTATCACCCGGCTCAGGTTTGGAACGTTCAGCGCGCCGCGGCCAATCATCACCGCATCGCAGCCGGTCGCGGCCAGGCAATCCTGGGCGCTTTGCCAGTCCCAGATTTCACCGTTGGCCACCACCGGGATAGTCAGGCGCTGACGGATTTCGCCAATAGCCTGCCAGTCAATGCGCTCCGCTTTATAGCCATCCTCTTTGGTGCGGCCGTGAACCACCAGCTCGCTGGCGCCCGCCTGCTGGACCGCATCGGCAATTTCAAACCGCCGCTCGCCGCTGTCCCAGCCAAGCCGAACTTTTACCGTGACCGGCAGATGGCCGGGAACCGCCTCGCGCATCGCTTTGGCGCCGCGATAGATAAGCTCGGGATCTTTGAGCAGCGTCGCCCCGCCGCCGCTGCCGTTCACCAGCTTTGACGGGCAGCCGCAGTTAAGGTCAACGCCCCAGGAACCGAGCTCGACCGCGCGAGCGGCGTTTTCCGCCAGCCACTGCGGATACTGCCCGAGCAGCTGCACGCGCACGCGGGTGCCGGACGGCGTCAGGCTGTTGTTATGCAGTTCCGGACACAGTCTGTAGAACGATTTTACCGGCAGGAGCTGATCCACCACGCGCAAGAATTCGGTGATGCAGAGATCGTAATCATTCACTTCGGTCAGCAGCTCGCGCACCAGCGAATCGAGCACGCCTTCCATCGGCGCCAGTAATACACGCATATTGTTTTTTCATTGCCCGGAAAAAAGAGGCGCTATGTTAGCGCCTCTGGATGCGGGTTGAAAGGGGCCAAGATCGGTTTTCCCGGCGGCGGCGCTGCTGCTTCCCGGCTTGCGCTGCGCTTAGCCGGGCTACAAGGTCACCTCTGTCTGCGCCCCGGGAAATGCACAGCCGCTTAACGTGGTTCCAGGCAGTTATCCTCTTTCCAGCCGTACAGCCACTCGATGCCGCGATAAAACTCGCTCTGGGTCTTGCCTTTCCACAGCAGGTTGCGTACCTGGCGCTCAACGCCGGCGGCGTGATAGACCCGCCCCATTTCACGCGTCGACCAGACGATCCGCGCGGTACGCGGAATACGTACCGACTCATACAGCGCGAAAGCGCGGGCGGCGTCGCCGTCGCACTGCGCCAGGGCTTTACCCAGCGTCACCGCGTCTTCCAGCGCCATACAGGCCCCCTGGGCCATATACTGCGCCACCGGGTGAGCGGCATCGCCAACCAGCGTGATGCGGTCGTTGCCCCATTTCTCTACCGGCTCGCGGTCGGCGGTGGACCAGCGCCGCCAGGAGGTCGGCTTATCCAGCATCTGCCGGGGACGCGGGTGAATGCCTTTAAAGTAGGAGAGCACCTCTTCTTTACTGCCGTCGCGCACGCCCCACTCTTCTGTCTCCCGGCTGTGGAAGGTCACCACCAGATTGTACTGCTTGCCGCCGCGCAGCGGATAATGCACCAGGTGGCAGTGCGGACCCGCCCACAGCACCGGCGCGTTAATGCGCAAATCGTCCGGCATATCGGCGGCGTCGACCACCGCGCGATAGACTACATGGCCGGTCACCCGCGGCGAATCCCCCAGCAGGCTCTGGCGTACCACCGACTTACCGCCGTCGCAGCCGATCAGAATATCCGCCGTCCAGCTGTTGCCTTTGTCATCGAAAACCGTCACGTCATCGGCGGTCTGGCGGATATCCACCACCTGGGTCGAGGTGCGATACTCCACGGCCGGATGGGTCAGCGCCGCTTCCCAGACGGTGGCGTGGATGTCTACCCGGTGGATCACCGCATACGGCCCGCCAAAATGGTCGCGGAACGCTTGTCCGGTCTCAATATGCACCACCTCTTCGTCGTTTACCGCATCCATCATGGTGATATGGTCGGTAAAGACCGCCCGCTGGCGGGCGACTTCGCCGACGCCGAGGCTGTCCAGCGCCGAGAACGCGTTTGGGCCAAGCTGGATCCCCGCGCCGATTTCGCCGATTTCATGCGCCTTTTCCAGCAGCATCACTTTAATGCCCTGGCGCGCCAGAGAGAGCGCCGTGGCCGCTCCGCCAATACCACCGCCGACAATAATTGCTCGCATCACTTTTGCCATGTTGCCTCCTAAGCCGGGATCTTATCTTGTTGGTTTTCCGGCGCGGCGGCGATAAACGCCGGTAGCCGGGTGCAGGCGTCATAGACCGCCTGGCAGCGCGGATAGTGGCTGAGATCGCAGCCCATTCTCAGCGCGTTGGCCCACTGCGGTACCAGACAGCAGTCTGCCAGGGTGGGCGCATCGCCCACGCAAAAAGCGCCGGATTTCGCGTGGCGCAATAGCTGTTCGACGGCGCTGAATCCCTGCTGGATCCAGTGCGCATACCAGCGCTTTTTCTCCTCTTCGCTTACCTGCAGTTCGTCGCTGAGGTAGCGTAAAACGCGCATGTTGTTTATTGGGTGAATATCGCAGGCGATGGCGTAAACAATCTCCAGGACCCGCATGCGCGCGCTGTCTTCCTCAGGCAGCAGCAGCGGCTGCGGATAGTGGCGATCCAGCCAGTCGGCAATCGCCAGCGACTGGCCGAGAGATTCACCATCATCAGTAATCAACGTTGGCACCAGGCCAACCGGATTCAGCCGCCGGTACTCCAGCGCGTTCTGCTGACCAATGCGGATATTGACGCCCACGCTCTGGTAGTCGATGCCTTTCAGCGCCAGCGCGATGCGCACGCGGTAGGAGGCTGAGCTATTGAAAAAACTGTACAGCTTCATCATTCACCTCACACCACGCGCACGGCGATTGGCGTCAGTCCATCTACGTTGCCGGTGATGACATCGCCTTTCACCACCGCGCCGACGCCTTCCGGCGTGCCAGTGAAAATCAGATCGCCGGGCTGCAGCTCAAAGAAGCCGGAAAGATAGCTGATAGTCTCATTGACCGACCAGATCAGGTGGCGAATATCGCTGCGCTGATGATCTTCCCCGTTCACCTGCAGCCAAATTCCGGCCTGGTTCACGTCCGCCGTATCCGCTTTATGCAGCGGCGCAATCGGCGCGGACAGGTCAAAAGCTTTACCAATCTCCCACGGACGGCCCATCTGGCGCATCTCCATCTGGCGATCGCGGCGGGTCATATCCAGCCCCGTGGCATAGCCCCAGATATACTCATGGGCCTGCTCCAGCGGGATATCGCTTCCCCGCTTGCCAATCGCCACCACCAGTTCAATTTCGTAGTGATAGTTGTCGGTTTGCGTCGGATACGGTAACTCCAGCGTCTCTCCCGCAGCGACGGGCACCACCGCATCGGCTGGCTTACAGAAGAAAAACGGCGGTTCGCGATCCGGGTCAAAGCCCATTTCACGCGCGTGAGCGGCGTAGTTGCGGCCCACGCAGTAAACGCGGCGTACCGGGAACTGCTCATCGCTGCCGACAACCGGAACGCTAATCGGGGCCTGGGGTGCAAAAACGTATTGAGTCATGATGGATTCCTTATTCTTCATTTTTAATAACGCGCTTCGCGGAACAGGCCGAGCGCTTCCTGCACGGGACGGTCCGAAAAGCTGAATAACACGGTATCTTCGGCAGAGTTAAAAGAGACGGCGTGCCAGGTCGGCACCACGAAGATATCTTTTGCCTGGAAAGAAAATGTCTGCTCACCGATAGTCACCTGGCCGCTGCCCTCTACCACGTGATAGATGGTGCTGTCGGTAGTTTTCGCCGCGCGTGAGGTAAACCCTTTCGGTAACAGCTGCAGGAAGGCGCCCATCGACGGCATCGGATAGCCGCCGGTAACCGGGTTAACGTAGCGCATTTTATAGCCGTCCCACTCGTCGGCATCGCCCATACGCGTCAGGTCGTGCAGCGCTTCGCGGCTGCGGTCGTAGCGATAGTTAAAGATGGGCGAAGAGTTACCGACCTGATGGCGCAGCGGCAGCATATTGGCAGCGTAGCGCGGCAGGTAGTCTCCCTCTTTGCGGGTCACCGGCTGCTGATCTTCCGGGTAATCCTCAGCGAAGCCGCAGCCCAGATAGTTCACCAGCGGCAGGTCGAGGCCGTCGAGCCAGACCACCGGCTCATTGCCGGGATTGCCGTGATCGTGCCAGCGCCACTGCGGCGTCAGAATAAAGTCGCCGGCGCGCATGGCGGTGCGTTCGCCATCGACGGCGGTAAATGCCCCTTCACCTTCAACCACAAAGCGCAGCGCCGACTGGTTATGACGATGGCTCGGCGCCACTTCGCCGGGCATAATCAGCTGTAAACCGGCATACAGCGAGGAGGTAATCGATGACTGTCCGCGCAGCGCCGGGTTCTCCAGCACCAGCACGCGGCGTATCGCCTCTTTCGCGCCAATCAGCTCGCCGCTTTCCAGCAGCAGCGGACGAATCTCCTGATAATTCCAGTAGGCCGGGGCGCAGGTGGCATTCGGCGTTTTCGGCACCAGGTGGTGCAGGGACTCCCAAAGCGGCGTCAGGTTTTGGCCGGAAATATGCTGATAGTACTGCTGACGGTCTTTATTGATTTCCATTGAAGATTGAGTCATGAGCGTTCTCCTTATTTATTCACGATGCCAGCAGAAGGCAACGCGGCAGGTACAGATGTTGGGTTGCGGACGGCAAGCGTCAGCAGGACAAGCATCACGGCGCTAACGACGGCCGGTACTGCGATAACAAAAAACAGGGTGTCAAAAGAGAAATTCATCGCCATCATCACGCCGCCGGAGAGCGAGCCGACGATGGCGCCGCAGCGGCCGACCGCGTTTGACCAGCTCACCCCGGTCGCGCGGCTTTGGGTGGGATACAGCGTAGCGGTTAGCGCATTCAGCCCCACCTGCGAGCCGCTGATGCCAATCCCGGTGCCGAAAATCGCCAGCGCCATCAGCCACAGGCCGTTCTCGCTCAGGCCAATCATGACGATACAGACCGCCCCCAGGCCGTAGCTCAGCGCCAGCACCCGATAGGGATTGAAGCGATCCATCAGCACGCCGAGCAGCAAGGCGCCGAAGGTACCGCCAATCTGGAAGGCGGCGGTGACCCACGAAGCGTGCTGTAAATCAATCCCCCGATGGTTAAGCAGCGTCGGCATCCAGCTGGAGAGCAGATAGATAATCAACAGGCTCATAAAGAACACCACCCATAGCATTAAGGTGATGGCCAGCTGGCGACCGGCGAACAGCTGGCTGATGCTGCCCTTCGCCCCAGCGGCAGGCTCATCAAGCCAGAAATGGGTATCGGTATAGCGTTCGCCGGTTATGGCACTAACGTTTTTGGCAATCACCGCCTGCGGGAGCTGGCGACGGATCTGCCAGCGCGGAGATTCGGGAAGCAGCGGTATCAGCGCCACCGCCAGCAGCAGCGGCAAAACGCCGCCCAGTACCAGAATACCGTGCCAGCCAATTAGCGGGACCAGCTGCGCGCTGACCACGCCGCCGAAGGCCGAGCCGAGGGTGAATCCACAAAACATCAGGGTCACCAGCGCCCCGCGCCGCCGGGCAGGCAGATATTCCGAGGTCATGGTAATGGTATTAGGCATCGCGCCGCCGAGGCCGAGGCCGGTCAGAAAACGCAGGAACACCAGCATCTGTAAATCGGGGGCAAACGCGGAAAGCAGGCTGAACAGGCCGAACAGCGCGACGCAGAACTCAATCACCCGCTTACGGCCAAAGCGGTCGGAGAGCGGACCGCAGAGCAGCGCCCCGGCGGTCAGGCCCAGCAAGCCTGCGCCAAATAGCGGTGCGAGGTCACCGGCGGTTAATTGCCAGTGGCTGCGGATATCCGGCGCAATAAAACCAATCGCGGCGGTATCGAAGCCATCAAGCATCACCACCAGGAAACAGCAGATAATCACGCGCCACTGTCGGGCGCCGACCGGCGCAGCGTTGAGTAGTTTTTGTAGTTCAAGTCGTTGAGTCATGATTATGCCTCAGAGCAGGTAGGGGTAGATGTTGTATTTATTTCTTTTATGTTGCGAGTTTGTAACTGTGGCAATGAAATGTACAATGGTATTTCGGGCATAGACATAACCTGGAGGTTATCGCTGATGGCAGACTGGACGCAGAAACTGAAGCTGCACCATTTACAGATGCTGGTGGCGCTGGGGGAGCAAGGCAATCTCACGCAGGTGGCGAAAATGATGAACATTACTCAGCCCGCGCTCTCCAAATGGCTCAGCCAGTTTGAAGACGAAGTCGGCATGGTTTTGTTCGAACGCCACAGCAAAGGTCTGCGCCCGACCGAAGGCGGAAAGCTGCTGCTTCAGCACGCCCAGCGACTGATTAACGATATGTCGCGTTCGCAGTATGAAATCGAGCGTTTTAAACAGGGAGGACAGGTGGGCAGCCTGATGATCGGCTGTTCGCCGGTGGCGACCGACTGCGTCTCACAGGCGATCCTCGAACTGCTGAAAGAGATGCCGACCCTGCACCTGAATATCGAAGAGAAAGTGATGACGCCGCTGCTTAACGACCTGCTCGCCGGGGTGGTGGATGTCGTCGTCGGGCGCGTCGGCGGGCGGGCGCTGGAGCTGCCGCTGAGCTACCGGGTGCTCTACACCGAACCGGTCTGTTTTGTCGCCCGCCCCGATCACCCGCTGGCCCAGAAATCGCGATTAAGCTGGGCCGACCTCTCTCCGTGGCGCTGGATCGTCTGGCCCACCGGCACGCCAATTCGCCTGAGCATCGACAACGCGCTGGTGGATAACGGCGTGATGCTGCCGGAAAACACCATTGAGTCCGCCTCGATGAACGTCACCAGCAATCTGCTGCAGAGCAGCGATATGGTCTCGATTCTCTCACTGCGCCTGGCGCAGCGCTACGCGGCCCAGCACCAGCTGGCGATTCTTAATTTGCCGCGCATTGAACAAAAAGGTAGCGTTGGGGTGTTCTGGCGAAAAAGTGAAGCGCCGTCGCTGGCGCTGAGCCGATTTCTCCATTGCTTGTCCCTGCAATCTTCACTCTGACCGCCGCCCGGTCCGGTGTTCACGGTCTCTATCGCAGGTATGCGCAGAATTCATGATGTGATCGGTAGCACATTTTTGGCTTTAATTGTATGATGAATGCGGTTCATCAAGGGTTATTACCATGAGTAAATCACTGATTATTATCTGGCAGTATCTGCGCGCTTTCGTGCTCATCTACGCCTGCCTGTATGCGGGCATTTTTCTCTCTTCGCTCCTGCCGATCGCGATTCCCGGCAGTATTATTGGCATGTTGATTCTGTTTTTTCTGCTGGCGCTGCAAATCTTGCCTGCACAGTGGGTCAACCCCGGCTGCAACATCCTGATTCGCTATATGGCGCTGCTGTTTGTACCTATTGGCGTCGGCGTCATGCAGTACTGGGATTTACTGCGCGCGCAGTTTGGCCCGGTGGTGGTCTCCTGCGCGATAAGCACGCTGGTGGTCTTTTTAGTGGTCAGCTGGAGTTCACACCTGGTTCACGGTGAGCGCAAAGTGGTTGGGCAAAAAGGAAGTGAAAAATGATCCATGAAATCTGGTGGTCGCTGCCGTTAACCCTGGCCGTCTTTTTCCTTGCCCGCAGGCTGGCGGCGCGGTTTAAATTTCCGCTTCTCAACCCGCTGCTGGTCGCGATGGTGGTGCTGATACCTTTTCTGCTGATTACCGGCATCTCCTACGAGCGCTATTTCCAGGGCAGCAAAATTCTTAACGACCTGCTGCAGCCGGCGGTGGTGGCGTTGGCCTTTCCTTTGTATGAGCAGTTGCACCAAATCCGCGCCCGCTGGAAGTCAATCATCACCATCTGCTTTATCGGCAGCGTGGTGGCGATGGTCACCGGCACTACCGTTGCCCTGATGATGGGCGCAACCCCGCAGATTGCCGCCTCTATTTTGCCGAAATCGGTAACGACGCCGATCGCCATGGCGGTGAGCAGCAGCATTGGCGGGATCCCGGCGATCAGCGCGGTCTGCGTTATTTTCGTCGGCATTCTCGGCGCGGTCTTTGGCCACACCCTGCTGAATGTGATGCGCATCCGCACCAAGGCCTCGCGCGGGCTGTCGATGGGTACCGCATCCCACGCCCTGGGGACCGCCCGCTGCGCTGAGCTCGACTATCAGGAAGGGGCGTTCAGCTCGCTGGCGCTGGTGCTTTGCGGGATTATTACCTCGCTGGTCGCGCCGTTTTTGTTTCCGCTCATTTTAGCGGTGGTGGGTTAAATGTGATTTGAATCACATTTTTAAATGCAACACAGATTAGTTGCAATGACAATGAGATGTTTATCACATATACAGGTTGTAACCACCCGTACACTAGATTTCCATTACATTGTTATGAGGCAACGCCATGCACCCACGTTTTCAAGCTGTTCTTCCCCAACTGGCGGCGGACCTGCAAGCGGCCATCGCCCCGATGCTGGCCGACCCGCATTTCCCGGCCCTGCTGAATGCAGACCAGGTGGCAGCGCTGCAAAGCGCGACGGGGCTGGATGAAGACGCGCTGGCCTTTGCTTTGCTGCCGCTGGCGGCGGCCTGCGCGCGGGCCGATCTGTCGCATTTTAACGTCGGCGCGATTGCCCGCGGCATCAGCGGTACCTGGTACTTCGGCGGCAATATGGAATTTCTCGGCGCCACCATGCAGCAAACCGTGCACGCCGAACAAAGCGCCATCAGCCACGCCTGGCTGCGCGGCGAAAAATCCCTGCGGGCGATTACCGTGAACTACACCCCCTGCGGCCACTGTCGTCAGTTTATGAACGAATTGAACAGCGGCCTGTCGCTGCGCATCCACCTCCCCGGGCGCGAAGCGCATTCGCTGCAGCACTATTTGCCGGACGCTTTCGGCCCGAAAGATCTGGACATAAAAACCCTGCTGATGGATGAGCAGGACCACGGCTTCCCGCTCAGCGGCGACGCGCTGGCTCAGGCGGCGATTCAGGCGGCCAACCGTTGCCATATGCCTTACAGCAACTCACCATCCGGCGTTGCGCTGGAGCTGAAAGACGGTACCCTTTTCACCGGTAGCTATGCCGAAAACGCCGCCTTTAACCCGACGCTGCCCCCGCTGCAGGGTGCGCTGAATCTGCTGAGCCTCAACGGATACGATTACCCGGATATCCAGCGCGCGATCCTGGCCGAGAAGGCCGATGCGGCGCTTATCCAGTGGGACGCCACCGCGGCGACGCTGAAGGCGCTGGGCTGCCATAATATCGATCGCGTACTGTTAGGTTAGTCACATTCTGCGGGCCAAACGGCCCGCGCTGTTGAAAATCCCCGCAATTAAACGACGGTTTCTTGCGCTTGCCCGACGGGTAAAGTAGCCTGAAGCTTCCTTCGTCCACTATTGAGCCAGGTTCATGTTAAAGCGTGTGTTATACAGCCTGTTAGTCCTGTTCGGCTTGCTGCTGTTAACCGTGTTGGGACTCGACCGCTGGATGAGCTGGAAAACCTCTCCCTATATTTACGATGAGCTACAGGATCTGCCCTACCGCCAGGTCGGCGTCGTGCTCGGTACCGCCAAGTACTACCGTACCGGGGTTATCAACCAATATTATCGTTACCGGATTCAGGGCGCGCTGAACGCCTACAATAGCGGCAAGGTGAACTACCTGCTGCTCAGCGGCGATAACGCGCTGCAAAGCTATAACGAGCCGATGACCATGCGCCGCGATTTAATTAAAGCCGGCGTCGATCCGGCGGATATTGTGCTGGACTATGCGGGTTTCCGTACGCTCGATTCGATTGTCCGCACCCGTAAGGTCTTCGATACTAACGACTTTATTATTATTACCCAACGCTTCCACTGCGAGCGCGCGCTGTTTATTGCCCTGCATATGGGGATTCAGGCGCAGTGCTACGCGGTGCCGTCGCCGAAGGATATGTGGAGCGTTCGCCTGCGCGAGTTCGGCGCCCGCTTCGGCGCGCTGGCGGATCTCTATATTTTTAAACGCGAACCGCGCTTTTTAGGCCCGCTGATCCCGATTCCCGCGCTGCAGGAAGTTCCAGACGGCGCACAGTCCTATCCGGCGGTCACGCCGCAGCAGCTGCTGGAGCTGCAGAAAAAAGAGAAGTAAAGCCTCCATAAAGTGAGCGTGATAACTGGCGTCTTATCGAGCGGGAATACTTTTCTGATTACGCGAGTGAGTATCGGGATACTGAGGATAGATACCCTGAATAATTCGAGTGGCAGGAAGGCGGCAAATTATCATCCAGAAAATGCAAAAGGCAGACGCCTGAACTGACGCCTGCCTTCATTCACTAATCGTTACTTCTTCCGCGCATACTTCAGCGAATCCAGCGCCACGGCGAAGATGATAATCGCCCCTTTGATAATGTACTGCCAGTACGGGTTCACGCCGATATAGGTCAGACCGTAGTTGATGACGGTGAAGATTATCACCCCGGTCACCACGCCAAATACGGTACCGACGCCGCCGCTGAACGATACGCCGCCGACCACGCAGGCGGCAATCGCATCCAGTTCATACATAAAGCCAAGGTTGTTGGTCGCCGAACCGATACGTCCGGCTTCCAGCAGCCCGCCGAACGCGTAGAACACGCCGGAGAGCGCATAAATCATCAGCAGGTTCAGGGCGACGTTGACGCCGGAGACCTTCGCCGCTTCCGGGTTACCGCCGATAGCAAAAATGTTTTTACCAAAGCGGGTCTTGTTCCACAGGATCCATACGAAGAACACGGCAATCAGCGCATAGAAGGTGATATACGACAGGCGGAATGAGCCCAGCGCGATAAACCCCTGGGCAAACTGCGAGAAGTGGCTATCGAAGCCGGAAATCGGCGACGCGCCAACAAAGTCGTAATACAGGGAGTTGATACCGTAAACGATGATCATCGTGCCGAGGGTGGTGATAAACGGCGTCACGTTCAGGTAAGCAATGATAATACCGTTGATAAGACCAATGACCGCGCCGATCGCACACACCAGCAGGATAACCAGCGGGATCGGCATCGTAGCCATCTCCGGGAACACCTTATTGGCATTGTCCACCGCCTGCAGCATCGTGGCGGCGATAACCGCCGCCAGGCCGACCTGGCGTCCGGCTGAAAGGTCGGTTCCCTGGGTGACAATAAGTCCGGCCACGCCGAGAGCGATAATAATACGCACCGAAGACTGGGTCAGAATATTACTTAAGTTCAGCAAACTTAAGAAAGTCGGATCCTGGAAAATAATAATGGCCAGCAATACTAAAAGAACCACGTAAATCCCACCTTCTTTCAAATAGGTGAGAAAACTCTTTTTATTTAACGCACTCATGAGGAGCCCCTGATCTTAAAGGTGCAACGACGCAAGACGGAGAATTTCGTTTTGCGTGGTGGTTTTAGTCTCAACAATTCCGGCAACAAGACCATTGCTCATTACCAGAATACGGTCAGTAATACCCAGCAGCTCCGGCATCTCGGAGGAAATAATAATGATTCCTTTGTCTTTTTTTGCCAGCTCGGCGATCAGCTGGTAAATTTCGAACTTCGCCCCAACGTCAATGCCGCGCGTGGGTTCATCGAGCATCAGAATTTCCGGCTGGGTCAATAGCCAGCGACCGATAATCACTTTTTGTTGGTTACCACCGGACAACGAACCAATTTGCGTGTGCTGCCCCGGAGTTTTCACGCGCATCGAATCAATCACCCATTGGGTATCGCTTTTCATGCGTGAATTATCCAGCAATCCGACCTTATTCTTGTATTTCTTAATATTGGAGATCAGCGAGTTAAAACCGATATCCAGGTAGGCATAAATTCCCGTCGAACGGCGCTCTTCGGTCACCAGCGCAAAGCCATGGTTGATGGCTTCATTGGCATTATGGTTATTAATCTTCTTACCGTGCAGCTTGATCGTCCCGCCGGCCTTCTCGCGAATACCAAATAACGTCTCCACGATATCGGTACGTTTCGCGCCAACCAGTCCGGCAATCCCCAGGATTTCGCCTTTGTGCAGATCGAAAGAGACATCGCGAATCGATGGCTGGCGCAGTGAGGTTAAATTGCGCACCTCAAGAATTACCTCACCCGGCTTATTCTCCTTGTTCGGGAAGCGCTGATTGAGGGAGCGGCCCACCATCATCGCGATGATCTTATCCATATCCAGCCCTTCCAGCGGCTGGGTGGCAATCCACTGGCCGTCGCGCAGGATGGTAATTTCATCGCACAGCTGGAAGATCTCTTCCATTTTGTGAGAAATATAGACTATGCCGCAGCCGCGCTCTTTCAGCTTGCGGATAATTTTAAACAGATGGTTGACCTCTTTTTCGGTTAACGAAGAAGTCGGCTCATCCATAATCACAATTTTGGCGTTATAGGAAAATGCCTTCGCAATTTCAATCATCTGCATTTGCGATACCGATAACGTTCCGACGCGAGCGCGCGGGTCGATATCAATATCCAGCTCATCGAAAATCGCTTTGGTATCACGATACATTTTGTCCTGATCGACAAACATGCCTTTGGTGGGATAACGCCCCAGCCACATGTTGTCCATTACCGAGCGTTGCAATACCAGGTTTAATTCCTGATGAACCATTGAAATACCGTTCTCCAGGGCTTCTTTTGCCGAATGGAAATCGATCTCTTGTCCCTGAAAAAGAATACTGCCGGAATCTTTTTGATAGATTCCAAATAGGCATTTTAATAATGTAGATTTGCCCGCGCCGTTCTCCCCCATTAACGCGTGAATAGAGTGGGGACGAACCTTGAGGTTCACATTATCGAGAGCCTTGACGCCAGGAAACGATTTGTTGATGTTACTCATTTCCAACAAATATTCGCCTGACCGTTCGCTATTATTGCTGACCATAGTTATACCTGGCTGCGTGCGTGCATACCCCAGCCGACGCATTAACGACGAGCCGGGACGGGTTCTGTATCAGGAATAATCGGGCGTACAAGCGCGTACGCCCGCAGCTTATTAAGCGATTACTTACCGATAAATTCGCTCAGATTATCTTTATCAACGCCAACGTACGGTACGCGGACAATCTTATTATCAATTTTCCATTGAGTACCGGCAGCCGGTTCTTTACCATCGGCCAGGTTTTTCGCCAGATCGAAGGTGGCTTTCGCCTGATTGTTGGCATCGTTCAGTACGGTACCCGCCATGGCGCCGGATTTCACCAGCGCCAGCGCTTCAGGCAGCGCATCGACGCCGAATACCGGAATGCTGCTCTTATTGTGCGCTTTCAGCGCTTCTACCGCGCCCATGGCCATCGCATCGTTGTTAGCGATGACGACTTCAATTTTGTTGGCATTCGGGCCAGACAGCCAGGCATCCATTTTATCTTTCGCCTGAGCGGTATCCCACATGGCGGTATCTAACGCCAGCTGCTGAGTTTTGAAGCCTTTATCGTTCAGCTCTTTAATAACGTAGGTGGTACGCGCTTCCGCATCCGGATGGCCCGGCTCGCCCTTCAGCAGGACAAACTGAATCTGGCCGTCTTTATTCAGATCCCAGTTCGGGTTCGCTTTCCAGTGCTTGGCAATCAGGTCACCCTGAATCACGCCGGACTCTTTTGAGTCGGTACCGACGTAGTACGCTTTATCGTAGCTATCCAGCGCCTTGCGGGAAGGTTCTTTGTTAAAGAACACCACCGGCACGTTCTGGCCACGCGCTTTGTCGATGACCGTCCCCGCCGCCGCCGGGTCAACCAGGTTAATCGCCAGCGCCTTCACCCCTTTTGCCAGCAGGACGTCAATCTGATCGTTCTGCTTGGACTGGTCGTTTTGCGAGTCATTCATCAGCAGCTGAACATCCGGCGCTGATTTGCCATCTTTTTCAATTGCCTTACGCACCACCGACATAAAGTTGTCGTCGTATTTATAAATCGTCACGCCGATACGGGTATCTGCTGCGTGAGCCGCGGCGCCAAATAACATGCTAGCCATTACAGCAGACAGGGTTAACACCTTCTTATTCATGGAATCTCCGGTTTTATTATGCAGGGTCTTTGGTGTGAAAATGGCTGGCGAGAGTTACATTTATGTTACTGCACAGCGACATTCACGACTGTAATTCTGTCTTCCGTGTAGGGTAACGCTCCTGAAAAACGGCTTTATTAATCGTTTAACCGCCGATTACTGCTGTAAAAGTGATTAATCACCGTGACATAGTATGTTCAGACTTGTAAACGCAGCAATCATAGTCAGCTTAATGTTAACAAACTGTGAAATCACTCACATATTGAAAGCGGTTACATCAGGCAGATAATTAGTTAGTGATCGGCCCCACAATTTGCCTCTGCGCCACCGAATGTCGGCGCACCAGCGTCGGCATAAAGCAGTGGCTGGCGTCACGATCCAGCTTTCCCGCCGCGCCCTGTAGCGCCAACTCTGTCGCCAGTTTCGCCATCGACATAATCGGATAACGGACCGTTGTCAGCTGCGGGTCGGTGTAACGGGAAATGGGGATATCATCAAAACCGATCAGCGAAAGATGCTGCGGTACGGCAATGCCGTTATCTTTAAGCGTCGTGAGCGCGCCGGCCGCCATACTGTCGTTGTAGGCGAAAACCGCGCTCAGACCAAGGTTGCGCCCCAGCAGTTCGACCATCGCCGTCTCACCGCCCTGCATATCCGGCGACCCGGATCCCACCCAGCTTTCGGGAGCGACAATGCCGTGTTCATGTAACGCCCTTAACCACCCTTCTCGCCGTAAATCATCATCTTCAATGCCGTGATTGGAAGAGAGGTAGCCGATGCGCTGGTGACCATGATTGAGCAGCATGCGGGTCGCCATCAGCGCGCCGCTGACGTTATCCAGTCCAACGCAGCGGTGGGCGTATCCCGGCACGATGCGGTTAATCAGCACCATTCCCGGCATATGCTCCATAAAATCCCCCAGCTCCGCGTCGCTCAGCGCTTTAGAGTGGACGATCAGCGCTGAACAGCGCTGGCGAATCAGCACCTCAATGGCGTTACGCTCTTTTTCCGCTTCATGATAGCTGTTGCCGATTAGCACATATTTCTGATGCTGCTGGGCGACGGTATCAACCGCTTTGACCAGCGCGCCAAAAAAGGCGTCCGACACGTCCATCACGACCACGCCGATGGTATCGCTGACCTGCGTCGCCAGCGCCTGCGCGTTGGCGTTTGGCCGATAGCCCAACAGCGTTACCGCCTTCATTACCGCTTCTCGCGTATCCGGGCTCACCAGCGCGCTGTTATTCAGCACGCGCGAAACCGTCGCGACGGAAACACCCGCCTGGCGGGCGACATCACGAATGGTGATCATACTCACCGACCTGTAGAGCATTGCAGTACGTCACACTCACCTCCTGTGTTCAGCAAGGAGGCTATTCTGGCAGCGACGTGCCGTACGCTACGTGAGTGAGGTCACAGGGATGGAAACGGTTACATCCATTTTGTTAATGATTGTGATCCAGATCGTTATCTGGATGTATCTTTTAATGATGTCCCCGACGCACGCAGGGTGAATTGACGCCATAGCCACTCAACGGGCCCTTGACGGAAATGACGTAGCCAAAACCACGAGAAGAGAAGATTAACCGCCCATACGGCCGGTACGAAGGCTAACAGCTGTAAGCGGTCATACTTCATAAACAGGCCGAAGCGGTAGAACAGGGTAGTGCAAATCAGGGTCTGCAGCAGATAGTTGGTTAGCGCCATGCGCCCGACGCAGGCAATCGCCCCCACCAGACGACTCTGACACAGCTGCGGCCAGAAGCCCCAGGCCAGCGCCGCGTAGCCGATGGTTTGCAGCGGCGCGCCCAGCTCCCGCGGCGCCTGTAGCAAAAATGCGCACCAGCGGTAGTCCCAGCCAAGATGCCACTGGGCAATAATCGAGGGCAAGTTGACCGCCATTCCGGCCGCAATCAGCAGCACGCCGGTACGCCGATAGTGGTGAAGGCTGAACTGCCCTTTGAGCCAGCCGCTGCGCATCAGCGCGGCGCCCATCAGCATCATACCGGCCAGCTGCCAGCCGTACTGCGCGCCCAGCGCCAGCAGGTTATCCGACAGCATATCCGCACGATTGCTCACCGCTTCAAAGCCGCCTTTTAGCTTCCAGTACTGCTCGTACTGCAAATTTGCCGCGTCCGGCAGCCACGAACGATTGGGCGTATTGCCGGAAATCAATCCCAGCAACAGCAGTACCGCCACGCCGATAACGTACAGCACCACGCCGGTATTAAACAGCGATTTGACATCGTGCGCGTCGCGCACCATTCGCCAGCCCACCAGCCCGACCAGCGCATAGGCCAGCAGAATATCGCCGTCCCAGAAAAACAGTCCGTGAATAAAGCCAAGCAGCGCCAGCAGCGTCAGGCGCGACTGGATCCAGCGCTTGCCGCGCGGCAGCAGAAGCTGAAGTCCGGCGCCAAACAGCAGGGCGAATAGGGTCAGGAATTTGACCTGCGCCAGCAGATCGAGAATCGCCCAGGTCCAGGCGTCGCTGGCGGAAATGTTCCCGGACCACGCCGGGTTGAGGTAAGCGGCCTTCGGTAAACCGAAGGCGCTGATATTCAGTAGCAGGATACCGAGGATGGCGACGCCGCGGACAAAGTCCAGCGTGACATTTCTCTCCATGTACCCTGCTCCGTTTTAGTTGTGGTGACGTACGGCGCGCAGGAACTCCTGGCGGGTATTCTGGCTGGATTTAAACAGGCCGCCCAGCGACGTGGTGGTGGTGGCGCTGGTGGCATCGCGAATGCCGCGCGCTTTCACGCAGTAGTGCACCGCATCGATGGAAACCGCGACGTTGCTGGTCCCCAGCAGCGTTTGCAGCGCGGTAAGGATCTGCTGCGTCAGCCGCTCCTGCACCTGCGGACGCTGGGAGAAGAACTGCACGATACGGTTAATTTTCGACAGGCCAATCACCGAATCTTTCGGGATATAGGCCACCGTGGCTTTGCCGTCAATGGTCACAAAATGGTGTTCACAGGTGCTGGTCAGGGTGATATCGCGCACGGTCACCATTTCATCAACCTGCATCTTATTTTCGATGACGGTGATTTTGGGGAACCGGGCGTAGTCCAGTCCGGAGAAGATCTCATCGACGTACATTTTGGCGATGCGATGCGGGGTCTCCATCAGGCTGTCATCACTTAGATCAAGGTTTAACAGCTGCATAATCTCGGTCATGTGTCCGGCGATCAGACGCTTGCGAGTTTCATTATCAATTTCTTGTACTGGCGGACGCAGCGGCGTCTCCAGCCCACGAGCGACCAGCGCTTCATGAACGAGTATGGCTTCTTTACTCAGTGATGACATTTTTGTTCTCCTGCAGGTGTGGCGCTCTTTGCTCTTCTGAGGGCAAAGTTTGTATTCATTGTGCGTGAGGTGACGCACAGAATCCAGTAGCCGCATCGATAATTGTTGAAATTGGCGTCACCTCTCGTTCCACGCCGCCAGACCAGCGCACTACGATGCGTCACGCAACGCCCTGCTCACCTTGCCGCAACCAAGCCAATCGCCGACCCATAGCGCGACGCCTGCCGCTGCGGCAAGGTCAGCATGTTGGTTAAAAGTTGCATTAATGATGCAATACGTTCCGAAAAGGAGGAAGTGAAAGTTACTCACGAGGGCATGAAATATCTGTATTATGGAAAATTACGCCTGAGACACTTAAGGAGCCCTGCATGGAACTGCTCGAAGAGCACCGCTGTTTTGAAGGTCGGCAGCAACGCTGGCGGCACGACTCCGCAACGCTGAACTGCGCAATGACCTTCAGCATCTTTTTACCTCCCGCCGCCGCTGACGCGCCGCCGCCGGTTCTCTACTGGCTCTCCGGCCTGACCTGCAACGATGAAAACTTCACCACCAAAGCGGGCGCTCAGCGCGTCGCCGCCGAACTGGGCATTGCGCTGGTGATGCCGGACACCAGTCCGCGCGGTGATAACGTTGCCGACGATAGCGCTTACGATCTGGGGAAAGGCGCGGGCTTTTATCTCAATGCCACCCAGGCGCCGTGGTCCGCGCATTTCCGCATGTACGATTACCTTCGCGACGAGCTGCCGCAGCTGATTGTCCGCGAGTTTAATCTCAGCGACCGCTGCGCCATTAGCGGGCATTCCATGGGCGGCCACGGCGCGCTGGTGATGGCGCTGAAGAATCCGGGCCGCTTCGTCAGCGTTTCCGCGTTCGCGCCTATCGTTAACCCGACCCAAGTTCCCTGGGGCAAAAAAGCGTTTACCGCCTATCTGGGAGCGGATGAAGCGGCCTGGCAGGCCTGGGACAGCTGCGCGTTAATGCAGGCCAGCAGCGAGTCAGATGCGATTCCAACCCTGATTGACCAGGGTGACAGCGATACATTCCTCGCCGAACAGCTGCAGCCGGCGGTGCTGGCGGAAACCGCGCGTCAGAAAAGCTGGCCGTTAACCCTGCGTATTCAGCCCGGTTACGATCACAGCTACTACTTTATCGCCTCATTTATTGAGGACCACCTGCGCTTCCATGCCCGGCACCTCTTCTCCTGATCCTTTCAATGCGTCGTGAAGCACCTTCCCGGCGCATTGATACGCAAAATGCCTCATCATCCAATAGTCATAAAAACTAATATATACAGAGAGATAGTGTATTTTCCGTCGTCGGGGGGTATGATTTTTGGCGGCGCTTGAGGCTTTCGCCTCAGAGCAGGATTGAGTTTTACCGTTGTGCTGAGGCAGAAAGAAGAAAGCCCCGAAGGTAATGTAATCACCCACGAGGCTGTCCCGATGCCTAGACAACATCAGGTTAGTCTCTTACCCGCCGTAAGGCAAGGAGAACAAACCATGAAGGTACCGCCCAACGTCCCGATCTGGTGTCTGCTCATCGTGTGTATCACGCTATTAGCGTTCACCCTGATGGTAAGAAAATCGCTTTGCGAAATTCGCTACCGCGATACGAACAGGGAGGTAGCTGCTTTTATGGCTTACGAATCCGGTAAGTAGCCACCTGGAGCGGTGGGTTCGCCCACCGCTTTTCCGTCTGGCTTCACCCTGAGCGCCTTTAGCGAGGGCTGGCAGGGAAATCTGCCAGCCCTCTTTTATCGCCCGGTTAGAAGCGGTAATCGACGGCCATAAAGTAGCGGCGGCCTTCTTCCGTATAGCTATAGTCGTCGCGGCTCAGATCCTTATCGCCCACGTTGAGTACCCCGGAGCGCAGCTTGACGTTTTTGGTGACGTTCCAGGCCGCGCCGATATCAAACATAGTGTAGCCGCCGGGCGTTTTGCCCGTCGCGCTGACCGAACGCTGTTCGCCGGTATAGTTGGCGGTGACGTAGAAGGACCAGTCGTCCAGCGGTTTCCAGTCGAGGGTACCGTTAGCGGTATGGAACGGCAGCGTTTGCAGCGGTTTATCGCCGCCGTTACTCAGGTCGCGACCATCGTTGTAGGTGTAGTTTACCGTCAGCTTCCATTCGTCGCCGAACGGCACCTTCAATTCCGTTTCTACCCCTTTGATACGCGCCTTATTGACGTTGAAGTAGCGGAATACCGGCACGCGCTTACCGTTCACCGTTTTCCAGCCGACAAAATTCGGGTAGCCCGGCGCTTCGCTGGCGCTGGAAGTACGCAGGATATCGATCATATCGTCAACGTTATTCTGGAAGGTGGTGACGCTTCCTTCCACGCCTTCAAGCCAGCCCTCTTCGCCGCGATAGTAAAGACCCAGTTCGAAGCTTTCGCTGGTTTCCGGTTTCAGATCCGGGTTACCGATAATGCTGCACGAGCCGCGGCAGGAGTTGGTGGTCCAGTCCGGGTTCAGCTGCAGCAGGGATGGCGCTTTAAATGCCGTCGCCCAGCCGCCCTTCACGGTCACGGTATCGGTGGCGTTATACACCAGATAAGCACGCGGGCTCCAGTGATCGCCATAGGTCTGGTGATCGTCCATACGGATGCCGGTGGTTAAGGCCAGAGGTTCGATTATCCGCCATTCATCTTCCAGGAACAGCGCGTACTGGCTGGCGGAAGTGGATTTACCGCCGCTGCTCAGGTTGACCGGATCTTTCAGCTTATCGTGACGCCATTCGCCGCCGAAGGTCAGCAGCTGGTTGATCATGCCCAGCGGCAGAACGTATTTGCCATCCACCGAGTTACTCTCAGATGTGATCGTTCCGGCCTGGCCCGGATTTTTATTATCCACTTTCTCGCCGTAGAATTTCAGCTCGCTATTGCCGACATCCCAGCGGCCGTTGTGGCTCAGGGAGTAGTTCTGGCGCTCAAGGCGGTTGCGGTCAAGAGAGTCGGAATCCCGATCCTGGCGGTCAAAACCGTAGCCTGCGGTGATGTCCTGATTATCATTGGGCGTCCAGGCGAATTCGACGTTGCCGTCGCGGCTGGTGAAGCCTTCAATACGCGGCGTTTCGCCAGCTGCGTTGCTGGAAGCCTGCTGATCGTCCTTGGCGCGCTTTGCAAGGCTGCCGTAGGCTTTCATCCCCAGCACGCCGTCAATCAGCGGGCCGCTGGTAAAGAACTGACCGTTGTACGTATCGCCGCGATCGCGGTGTTCCTGAATGGTGGTATCCGCGCTGAGGGTGCCCGTCCACTGCTGACCGACTTTTTTGGTGATGATATTGACCACGCCGCCGAGGGCGTCGGAACCATAGAGGGAAGACATCGGCCCGCGCACCACTTCGATACGCTCAATGGCATCAACCGGGATCCAGTTGAGGTCAAAATCGTTGTGGCGGAAAACGGCGTTGCGCGAGTTAACGCGTTTGCCGTCAACGAGGATCAGCGTATAGCCGCTGCTGAGGCCGCGAATGCTCACCCCTTTGCGGTTATCCCCTTCGTTGGTGAGCTGCACGCCCGGCACTTCCCGCAGTACATCCTTCAGGTTTTGTACCGGTCTACGCTGCAGATCCTGTTGGGTGATAACGCTAATACTGGCGGGCGCATCTTTGACGCTCTGTTCAGTTGCCGCAGCGGTGACGACCAGCGTTTCTTCGTTAACGTCGGCGAGCGCCGGAAACGCCAGGGATACGACGGACGCGCATAATCCGGCCCGGACAAAAGGGTTTAGCCTGAACATTCCATATCTCCATGAGGTGTACAACAAAACAAACAAAAAAGGTCCTGCTCACAGGTACTGTCGGCATAGCGCTCTAACGGCGTATGCGCGCAATTTTTTACAGTAGATGTGGCTGGTCGCCCCTTGTCAGTCTGACCCTCTGCAAGATACGGGGATTGGCTTCATCCTGAATTTGGCGGAAATGATAAAGATAATGATTACAATTATCAATAAAATTATGAATAACTGTATCAACATGTAAGAATCGCAGACATAAAAAAACCCTCTCGATGAGAGGGTTTTATCTTACGGCGTCAGCTGACCTTAGCTTTTAAAACGCTCCGGGAACTTCATTTCGCTGTAGCGCACAAAACGCGTTCCTTTCGCCAGCTTGTAACCGAACCAGATCACCAGGAACAGCGGAATGCCGATATAGGTTGCCGCCACGCCGCCCCAGTCGATGGTATCTTTGAGGAACGCTTCGTAATTCTGGCCCAGGGTAATGATCAGGCACAGCACGAAAGCGAAGATCGGCCCCAGCGGGAAAAAGCCGGAACGATACGGCAGATCGTTGAGATCGTTCCCCTGCAGCACGTAGCCACGACGGAAGCGATAGTGGCTAATGGCAATCCCCAGCCAGGCGATAAAGCCGGTCATGCCGGAGGTATTCAGCAGCCACAGGTAAACGGTCTGATTACCGAACATCGAGCTCAGGAAGCACAGCCCTGCAATCACCGTGGTGGCATACAGCGCATTACGCGGCACGCCGCCTTTAGACAGCTTAGAGAAAATACGCGGCGCTTTGCCATCGCAGGCCAGGGTGTAGAGCATGCGGGTGGACGCGTACATTCCGGAGTTACCCGCCGACAGTACCGCCGTCAGAATAACCGCGTTCATAATCGCCGCCGCCGACAGCAGCCCCGCGTGCTGGAAGACCAGCGTGAACGGGCTGACGGAAATATCTTTCACGTCGTTACGCAGCAGGCTCGGGTCGGTATACGGAATAATCAGGCTGATGATCAGGATGGCGAACACATAGAACAGCAGGATACGCCAGAACACCTGCCGCACGGCGCGCGGAATGTTCTTCTCCGGGTTTTCCGACTCGCCGGCCGCGATGCCGATAAGCTCGGTTCCCTGGAACGAGAAGCCGACAATCATCGCCACGCCAATCATCGCCGCAAAGCCGCCGGCAAACGGCGCATCGTCGACAACCCAGTTGCTCCAGCCCGCAGGCTGTGCGCCTTTAAAGATGCCAAAGATCATCATCACGCCGACAATAATAAAGATGATGACGGTGGCCACTTTGATCAGCGAGAACCAGTATTCCGCTTCACCAAAGCCTTTTACCGAGATCCAGTTCAGCAGGAACATGATGCCGAGGAACAGCGCGCTCCAGACCCAGCCGGGTGCATCGGGGAACCAGTAGGTCATCACCAGCTGAGCGGCAACGAGGTCAACGGCGATGGTCACCGCCCAGTTGTACCAGTAGTTCCAGCCCAGCGCGAAGCCAAAGCCTTCCTCAACGTAATTCTGCCCGTAGGTGGCAAAAGAGCCGGACACCGGCATAAACGCCGCCAGCTCGCCGAGGCTGGTCATCAGGAAATAAACCATCAGGCCGATGAGAATATAAGAGAGCAGCGCCCCACCCGGGCCCGCCTGAGAAATCGTTGCGCCAGAGGCAACAAAAAGACCTGTACCTATGGAACCGCCAATCGCGATCATGGTCAAGTGGCGCGCCTTCAGTTCACGACGTAAACCGGGCGCTTCTGTGGTTTTAGTATCCGAAACCATGTGAAAATGCTATCCATCCAAAAAACGAGGCGAGATTGTAGCAGAGTGTCTGTGATCCATCCGATACAATTGCAAAGTTATAAGAGAGCTTCATGATCGAGCATGGATTATTAGTAAAGCATGAAATCCCGAAAACGCCAGCGCGCTTGGCGTCCGCTTTTACACGTCGCAATAATGCAGAAACCGCTGTAATGCCTTGGAAATATGCTTCTGCCGGTGATGAATGCGCCACAAGGTGCGGGTTAAGCGCGGCAGCGGAATCGTCAGCTCCACCAGCGATCCAACTTCAAGCTGCTCCGCCACCACGCGTCGCGACAGGCAGCTAATGCCCAGACCGTGGCGCACCGCGTGCTTAATGGCTTCCGAGTTGCCCAGCTCCATCCCAAGATGAAACGCCGGTAAATGCGAGAGTAATAAATAGTCGACGATTTCCCGGGTCCCGGAGCCGTGCTCGCGTAAAATCCACGGCGCTTCCGCCAGCCGTTGCAGCGTCACCTCCCCTGCCAGCAGCGGCGAATCCGGCGCAGCAAAGACCACCAGCTCATCTTCCAGCCAGGGTTCGGCGATAATATCCGCGGCGTGACAGGGACCTTCAATCAGCCCGATATCCACGCGCAGATCGGCCACCGCATTGATCACGTCCTGGCTATTGCCCACGCTCAGCTCCAGCGGTAAATCCGGCAGATCCCGTCGATAGCGCGCAATGATTTCCGGCAGAATATAGTTGCCGATGGTGCTGCTGGCGTAGACGCGGATCGCGCCGTTGTCGCCGCGAAACAGCTGCTCTATCTCCAGCGCCCGCTCCAGCAGCGCCAGCGCCCGCGGATAAAGCAGCCTGCCGTGCTCGTTGACCACCAGCCTTTTCCCTACGCGGTCAAAGAGCTGCACCCCCAGCTGCCCTTCCAGTTCGGTCAGCGCCGCGCTAACCGCCGACTGGGAAAGCGCCAGCATTTGCGACGCCTGAGTGGTCGATCCGCTTTTTAAAACTTCAGCAAAAACTTCCAGCTGACGTAGCGTGATATGCATATTTTTTCCTGCCTTTATAGACGACTCGCGATCCGCGGCGTGAGGCTGAGGCCCATCGTTCTCAAATCGCAAAACCGCGTTTTTACCACTTATTTCGATTAATTATAAATATATAATCAATTTTATATTTAAACCAGCGAGTCGTATGCTTTTCCCAGACAAAGGAGAAGGTTATGACAGCACTCACTTTACCGACTAAACATCGCCCATTGCGGCACTTTGCACCTGGACTGGCGCTCACCGCCCTGCTCACCGGCGCAGCGCTGTGGGCCGGTAGCTTTCCGGCTATCGCCGGCGCGGGCTTCAGCGCCCTCACGCTGGCCATTTTATTCGGCATGGTCATCGGTAACACGGTTTACCCGAAAATCTGGCAGCCCTGCGACGGCGGCGTGATTTTTGCCAAGCAGCACCTGCTGCGCCTCGGCATCATCTTATACGGCTTTCGCCTGACGTTCGCCCAGATTGCCGACGTCGGCGTCGGCGGTATCGTGATTGACGTTCTGACGCTTTCCAGCACCTTTTTGATCGCCTGTTTTCTTGGGCAAAAGGTTTTCGGCCTCGATAAACATACCAGCTGGCTGATTGGCGCCGGCAGCAGCATCTGCGGCGCGGCAGCGGTACTGGCGACGGAACCGGTCGTCAAAGCGGAGGCCAGCAAAGTCACGGTCGCCGTCGCTACTGTGGTGATTTTCGGTACCATTGCCATCTTCCTGTACCCGGCGATTTATCCCTTCCTGGCGCACTGGTTCACGCCGGAAGCCTACGGCATTTATATGGGTTCGACGATGCATGAGGTTGCTCAGGTTGTCGCGGCAGGCCACGCGGTGGGTCCGGACGCGGAAAACGCGGCGGTGATTGCAAAAATGCTGCGCGTGATGATGCTGGCTCCGTTCCTGCTGTTCCTCGCCGCGCGCGTGAAGCAATTAGCCCCGGCAAACGGCGGTGAGAAAAGTAAAATCACCATTCCGTGGTTTGCGATCCTGTTTATTCTGGTGGCGGTGTTTAACTCCTTCCACCTGCTGCCGAAAGCGGTTGTCGATATGCTGGTCACGCTGGATACCGTACTGCTGGCGATGGCGATGGCCGCCCTCGGCCTGACCACCCACGTCAGCGCGCTGAAAAAAGCCGGCGCCAAACCGCTGCTGATGGCGCTGATGCTCTTCGTCTGGCTGATTATCGGCGGCGGCGCGATTAACCTGGCCATTCATAGCCTGATGGCCTGAAGCCCCTCGCTACTCAGGTTGTATTAAGGATGATGTAACTCTCCGGCTAAGCCGCTATCATTACCCTCCCCCCAGCGGCTTAACTGGAGTTTTTTTATGAAATATATTGGAGCGCACGTCAGCGCCTCCGGCGGTGTAGCCAACGCCGCCATTCGCGCAGCCGAAATCGGCGCGACCGCATTTGCCCTCTTTACCAAAAACCAGCGCCAGTGGCGCGCCGCCCCTCTGAGCGACGAAACCATTGCTGAATTCAAAGCCGCCTGCGAAAAGTACCAGTTCGGCCCGGGGCAAATTCTGCCGCACGACAGCTATCTGATAAACCTCGGTCATCCGGTTGAGGACGCGCTGGAAAAATCCCGCGATGCCTTTATTGATGAACTCTCCCGCTGCCAGCAGCTCGGCCTGACGCTGCTGAATTTCCATCCGGGTAGCCATCTGCAGCAAATCCCGGAAGACGAATGTCTGGCGCGTATCGCCGAATCGATCAATATCGCGCTGGCAAAAACCGAAGGCGTCACGGCGGTCATTGAAAACACCGCCGGCCAGGGCAGTAACCTGGGCTTTAAGTTTGAGCATCTGGCGGCCATCATCGACGGTGTGGAAGATAAATCACGCGTCGGCGTGTGCATTGATACCTGTCACGCCTTCGCCGCCGGCTACGACCTGCGCAGCGCCGAAGAGTGCGAAAAAACCTTCGCTGATTTCGACCGAATTGTGGGTTTCCAGTATCTGCGCGGTATGCACCTGAACGATGCGAAAAGCGCGTTCGCCAGCCGCGTTGACCGTCACCACAGCCTGGGTGAAGGCAATATTGGCCATGATGCTTTCCGCTGGATTATGCAGGACCGCCGCTTTGACGGTATCCCGCTGATTCTGGAAACGATCAATCCTGATATCTGGGCGGAAGAGATCGCCTGGCTGCGGGCGCAGCAAACGGAAGAGGCCACGGTCTGATATGAACGACAGGGAAAAGCAGATCCTCAAAATTTTGCGGCGCAATCCGCTAATTCAGCAGCATGAGATTGCCGATATTCTGCAGATTAGCCGCTCCCGCGTGGCCGCGCATATTATGGACCTCACGCGTAAGGGGGCCATCAAGGGCAAAGGCTACATCCTTACCGAGCAGGAGTACTGCGTCTCGCTGGGCGCGGTGAATATGGATATCCGCGGAATTGCCGATATTCATTATCCTCAACCGGTCTCCAACCCGGGGAATATCCAGTGCTCCGCCGGCGGCGTGGCGCGGAACATCGCGCATAACCTGGCGCTGCTGGGCCGCGATGTGCATTTGATTTCCGCCGTCGGCAGCGACTTTTACGGCGAAACGCTGCTGGAGCAAACCCGCCAGGCGGGCGTTAACGTGCAAAGCTGTATCCGCCTGCACGGCCATAACACCGCCACCTATCTCTCCATCGCTAACCCGCAGGAAGAGACGGTGCTGGCGATTAACGATACGCATATTTTACAGTCGCTCACGCCCCAGCTGCTGAATCAGTACCGGGATCTGCTGACGCATGCCGGCGTCGTTCTGGTCGATTGTAATTTGACGGAGCAGTCGCTGGAGTGGGTATTTACCCTGGCTAACGGCATTCCGGTATTTGTTGATACCGTGTCCGAGTTTAAAGCGCACCGCATTCGCCCATGGCTGGGGAAGATCCACACCCTCAAACCCACGCTGCGCGAACTCCAGATCCTCTGGGGACAGGCTATCGAAAACGACGCGGATCGCGATCGGGCGCTAGCATGGCTACACGAAAGGGGAACTCAGCGGGTGGTGATTTGCTCGGAAGACGACGCTGTTTTCTGTAGCGAAGCAGGGGGTGAACGCTTCCGGATGAGTCTGCCGGACCATACGACGATAGACAGCTTCGGCGCCGACGATGCGCTAATGGCAGGGCTACTTTATAGCTATCTCGACGGTAGCGACTTTAAAGAGAGCGTCGCTTTCGCCATGGCCTGCACCGCCATCACCCGCGCCAGCGACGGTATCAACAACCCCTCGTTGTCCGTTGATAACGCGCTCAATTTACTTCCCGGCGTGGCGTAGCGCACACCGCAGGCGCGGTGCGCGCAGCCTGTTATGCCAGACCAATAAAGAACCCGGCAATGGTGGCGCTCATCAGGTTAGAGAGCGTGGCCGCCGCCAGGGCGCGCAGCCCAAGCTGGGCAATCTCCGGCGCGCGCTGCGGTGAAATGGCCGAAAACGCCCCGACAACCACGCCGATCGAGCCAAAGTTGGCGAAACCGCACAGCGCGAACGAGATGATCGCAACGGTTTTCACGTCCAGATTGCCGCCGGCTTGCAGATAGGGAGAAAAGTTGAGGTAGGCGACGAATTCGTTTATCGCCAGCTTTTGGCCAATCAGGCTGCCCGCCAGCGTCGCATCGCTCCAGTCAACGCCCATAATCCATGCCAGCGGCGCGAGCAGGAAGCCGAAAATTCCCTCCAGCGTTGCGTGACCGTAGCCAAACCAGCCGCCAATGCCGCCGATAATACCGTTCAGCAGAGCAATAATCGCCACAAACGCCATCACTACCGTTGCCACCCCGGCGGCAATTTTCAGGCCGGTCATTGCCCCTGACGCCGCCGCCTCGATAACGCTTTTCGGCGGCGTCTCGGTGAAGGAGAGATTGTCGAAAGTGACCTGGGATGCTTCGGTTGCCGGACTCAGCATACGGGCAAACAGAATCCCGCCGGGGATAGCCATAAGCGAAGCGGCCAGCAGATAATCAATCGGCACGCCCATACCGGCATAGCCGATCATCATCGACCCGGCGATCGACGCCATCCCGCTGCAAATCGCGGTAAAAAGCTCATTGCGGTTGAGCTTGTTGATAAACGGTTTGACGATCGCCGGGATCTCATTTTGCCCAAGAAAAATGGTGGTCACGGCGACAAAAGACTCAATTTTGCTGATATTCAGCGCCTTCTGGAAGATCCCGCCGAGAATCCGGATCAGCAGCCCCATCACGCCGAGGTAGTAAAGCAGGCTTATCAGCGCGGTGACAAAAATGATGGCGGGCAGCACGCGGAAGGCGAAGATAAAGCCGGCGCCGTCAAACAGCACGTCCATCTTCGGGCCGACCAGTGAACCAAAAATAAACGCGCTTCCGGCGTCGCTATAGGACATGACTTTATGTACCCCAAGCGCGGCCTGCTCGACCAGCCACTTGCCCGGCGGAAAGTAGAGCATCACCCCGCCAATGACGATTTGCAGCAGCAGCGCCGCCCCTACCGTTCTGACGCTGATGTGTTTTTTATTGACTGACAGCGCAAAGGCAATGGCCAGCAACACCACCATCCCCAGAAGACTTCTCATAATGTCCATAATGATATCCTTACCTGGTGGAAAACCCGGCGCGAGCCAGGCTTTCGGTATCGTTGATATCGGGGCGGGCAACCGCAAACGGCCCGCAACTGTCGTCAGGCTACCTGCTGATACTCTTTGGCAATCTCGCAGGCCAGAATGGCGTTGTTGAAGACCAGCTGAATATTGGATTTCAGGCTGTCTCCGCCGGTCAGCTCCGCGACGCGGGCCAGCAGGAACGGCGTACTCGCTTTCCCCACCACGCCCTGCTCTTCCGCCTCCTTCACCGCCCGGTTGATGGCGGCGTTGATTTTCTCTTCCGGCATCGCGAACGCTTCAGGAATGGGGTTCGCCACCACCATGCCGCCATTCAGACCCGACTGCCATTTCACCGCCATCGCTTTGGCGATCTCTTTGGCGCTATTGAGGCGAATGCTGACGTCAAACGGGCTGGTTCGGCAGAAGAATGCCGGCAGCGCAGAGGTTTGATAACCAATAAGCGGAACGCCAAACGTTTCTAAATATTCGGTCGTTAAACCGAGATCGAGAATAGATTTTGCACCGGCGCAGACGACGGTGACGTTGGTATTTGCCAGCTCCTGCAAATCGGCGGAAATATCAAACGTGTGCTCGGCTCCGCGATGTACACCGCCAATTCCGCCGGTGGCGAAAACTTTAATTCCGGCCATTGCTGCAATAATCATGGTGGACGCCACGGTGGTCGCGCCATTTAATCCCGCGGCGACAACAAAGGGTAAATCACGACGACTGACTTTGGCGACGTTATGCCCTTCGCGGCCCAGCAGTTCAATTTCTTCACGGCTTAAGCCAACTTTCATGACGCCATGAATAATCGCAATGGTTGCCGGCACCGCCCCCTGGCGACGAATGGTTTCTTCTACTTCCAGCGCCGTTTGCGCATTTTCCGGAAATGGCATGCCGTGAGAAATAATGGTCGATTCCAGCGCCACTACTGGCTGATTATTTTTCAACGCCTGCTGAACTTCCGCAGAAACCTGTAATAATTCAGAGGAAATATTTAATTCAGACATATTCTTTCTCCACTACCTTTTTTACGTTGGCGTAAGATAATTCAGGGTTATTGGTGAATTCCGATGAGAGCGCCAGAGAAGAGCATCCCTGAGCAAACTTCACCGCTTGCGAAAATGAACAGCCGTCGAGCCAGCAGCAGGCAAGGCCGGCCATCATGGCGTCACCGGCGCCGGTGACGTTAACGACCTGAGTTTTCAGCGGCGCTGACCAGCCGCGTTCGCCCTCTTTCTCACTGTAGTAAACCCCGTCGCCGCCCATGCTCAGCACCAGGCGCTTCAGGCCACGCTGATGAAACCAGTCGGCAACGCGCGCGACGTCATCCGTGCCGGACAGCGCGATGCCGCTCAGCGTTTCAGCTTCAATTCGGTTCGGTTTCAGGGTGTGAATACGCCCCAGATGCTGGCTGATTTTCACGCACTTCCAGGCTGAAACCGGATCGACAAAAACGGGCGTTGCGCCGCTATTTTCCATCAGCCAGGCGAGAGCGGCCTCGCTGATATTGCAATCAACGACAATCACCGCGGCATTGCGGATAAAATCATGATGCTGTCTTAAAAACGCTGGCGTAATATGTTCAGTGATGCTCATATCATTAATCGCCACCAGCATTTCACCGGTATTATCAAGCAGCGATAAATAGCTTGAAGTACCTTCCCCCTGGATAACCTGACATTTATCGACGTGAACCCCGGACTGGGCCGTTTGTTTTAATAGAGAGTGGCCATAAAAATCGTCACCGACAACCGATAATAGCCACGCTGTTTTATTTAACAAGGCAATGTTTTGCGCAATGTTTCGCCCTACGCCGCCGGGAGTATATTTTATTTTCCCGGGGTTAGAATCCGCATAGTTCAACGATACATTGGAATAACCAGCAACATCCATATTTGCCGATCCAATAATTACAACGTAATCATTTTCAGGCATAAAAATACCCTCCAGCATAAAAAATGCTATGGCAGTGGAATTATTGAATATCAATAAATAAGCATACTCCCATTCATTACCCCTCAATAAACACATGTTTGAATGTGAACATGTGTTTATGTTAAGCGCAATGTTTTTAAAGTAAAGAGGTCAGCAAGAGGGATTTCATATGAACATGAACAAAATCACAAAAAATGACCCGTATGGTTTTTAAACAGTTTAAAAATGCGAAGGAGAGCACATACGGCAGGATGAGCGGGAGGAGATGAGGCATAAAAAAAGGGCAGAGAAGACTCTGCCCTTGAGAACGATTTAATAGGTCGATCAGGCTGCTTTTTCGACTACCTGAACTTCAGGACGTTTCAGCACCGCGTAGGAGAGCCCTGCGACCAGCGTACCGACGACAATCGCCATCAGATAACCGAGTACCGGCGTAATCGCGCCAGGAATCAGCAGGACGAACAGACCGCCGTGCGGCGCCATCAGCTTAGCACCGACCGCCATGGACATCGCGCCGGTGACCGCGCCGCCAACGATACAGCAGGGCAGGACGCGCATCGGGTCGCGAGCAGCGAACGGAATCGCGCCTTCGGTGATAAAGCACAGGCCGAGAACCAGTGCGGCCTTACCGCCTTCCTGCTGCGCTTTGTCGAACTTGTTACGCGCAACCAGCGTCGCCAGACCCAGCGCCAGCGGTGGAACCATACCCGCCGCCATAATGGCCGCCATCGGCGCATAGGTTTGGGTACTCAGAAGACCAACACCAAAGGCGTAGGCCGCTTTGTTCACCGGGCCGCCCATGTCGGTACACATCATACCGCCGAGGATCGCACCGAGCAGAACCGCGTTCGCCGTGCCCATGGTTTGCAGCCAGTGGGTCAACGCTTCGAGGATCCCGGCAACGGGCTTACCAATCAGGTAAATCATCGCCAGACCTACGATCAGGCTGGAAACCAGTGGAATGATCAGGATTGGCTTCAGCGCCTCCATACTTTGCGGCAGTTTCAGCTTCGTACTGATCGCTTTCGCCACGTAACCGGCAAGGAAACCAGCGATGATACCGCCGATAAAGCCGGACCCGGTGCTTACCGCCAGCATACCGCCGATAAGACCCGGCGTCAGGCCCGGACGGTCAGCGATGGAGAAGGCGATAAAGCCCGCCAGTACCGGCACCATCAGCGCGAAGGCTGAGCCCCCACCGATTTGCATCAGCGCGGCGGCCAGGGTGTCTTTCACTTCAAAGGCTTTAATACCAAAAGCGAAGGAGAGCGCGATACACAGACCGCCCGCCACCACCATCGGCAGCATGTACGACACGCCGGTCAGCAGGTGGCGATAGGCGCCAGCGGACTCTTTTTTGCCTTCCGCCGCGGCCTGGGATTTACCCGCAGGCTGATACGGTTTCGCTTCAACAACGGCTTTATCCAGCTCCTGAGCGGTTTTCTTCAGCGCCAGACCGGTGGTGGTGCGATACATCGGCTTACCGGCGAATTTCGCCAGATCCACTTCGATATCGGCAGCCACCACCACCAGATCCGCCTGTTCAACTTCTTCCGGGGTGATTGCATTGCCCGCGCCCACGGAGCCGCGCGTTTCAACTTTCACCCACCAGCCGCGTTTTTTGGCTTCGGTTTCAATCGCTTCCGCCGCCATAAAGGTGTGCGCCACCCCGGTCGGACAGGCGGTGACCGCTACGATGCGTTTCGGACCGTTGGTCGCTGCGGGTACAGCGGCAGCGGCCGGGGCGCTGTAAGGCGTTGCATGGCTTTTGGCCTCACCGAGGAAGAGCTCCGGGTGCGCTACGGCGCGGTTAATATCGCCGAGATAGACCTTTTTGCCGTTCAGCGCGCTGTCGGCCGGCAGCGCCGTGCCCAGCACAATCGCCAGCTCAGCGTCGTTCGGGTTATCAATCAGTTCGAGTTGCGCTTTTTGCGCCGCAGTGCTTAACAGGGTCTTCGCCATATAGGCGCGAGCCTGTCCAAGCCCGGCATCAATAATCAGCAGCGTTTTCATTATGCCTCTCCTGCTGTTAATTAAAGGGTTGTAAGTCGACGCGCGCCATCATTGCGGCCAACTGGGTACGATCGGTAATACCGACATTGCTCTGACTCACCGCCAGCGCGGCAACTGCCGTTGCCAGGCGCAGCGTATGTTCGCTGGACTCACGCATCAGCAGACCATAAATCAGGCCGCCAACCATGGAGTCACCGGCGCCAACGGTGCTTACCACTTCAACGGAAGGCGGCTTGGCAATCCACTCTCCGGATGCGTTAACCCACAGAGCGCCTTCTTCGCCAAGGGAGATAACCACGTGGGCAATTCCCTGCTCACGCAGCGCATGAGCGGCTTCAATCACATCTTTCATTTCAGGCAGCTTGCGGCCCGCCCAGATTTCCAGCTCGCGGCGGTTAGGTTTAACCAGCCACGGCGCCGCTTTCAGACCGGCAACCAGCGCTTCGCGGCTGCTGTCAAAAATGATGCACGGGCACTGGCTACGCAGACGGGTCATCCAGTCAGTGAACGCTTCCGGGCTGACGCCAGACGGCAGGCTACCGCTCACGCAAACCATATCGAACTGGCCCAGCCAGCTCAGGGAATCGTTAACAAAACGCTCCCAGTCGCCCGGCGTGACTTCAAAGCCGGAGAAGTTGAAATCGGTGACTTCGCCGTCTTTCTCCGTCAGCTTGACGTTGATACGGGTACGGCCCTGAACAACCTGAAAACGGTTAGCAATGCCCAGCTCGCTGAACAGCTGCTGAAAACCATCCTGATTGTCTTTACCGAGGAAACCGCCAACGGTGACGTCAATACCGAGATCTTTCAGCACTTTTGCAACGTTGATCCCCTTCCCTGCGGCGTGCAAACCAGTAGTGCGAACAAGGTTAACCTCACCGCGCTCAATTTCCGGGGTAAAACCCACCAGGTCATAGGCCGGGTTTAAAGTAATCGTTGCGACACGTCT
The DNA here is from genome assembly GCF_040064575.1 of Klebsiella sp. CN_Kp106. NCBI lineage: Bacteria > Pseudomonadati > Pseudomonadota > Gammaproteobacteria > Enterobacterales > Enterobacteriaceae > Klebsiella > Klebsiella sp. CN_Kp106. The sequence goes on from NZ_JBEAIG010000069.1 coordinate 51,830, forward strand.
GCTCATTTATGCGCCCTCCCCAAGGCCTGCGGCGATCGCTTCGCCAATCGCATCCAGCGCCTGCTGCGCATCTTCACCCTGCGCGGTAAAGCGCAAGCGGTGACCTTTTTTCACGCCCAGCGCCACGACTTTCATCAGGCTGCGGCCGTTGGCCGGTTTGCCCGAACCATCAAGGTTGGTGACGGTAATGTCGCTGGAGAATTGTTTAATGGTATTAACCAGCATCGTGCCGGGACGCGCGTGCAGCCCGTGCTCGTTGCGGATAACGTATTCCGCGCTGAGAACGTCTTCAGCAATCGCGTCGTCGCTGGTCAGCAGCGCCAGCAGCGTGGCACCATCAGCCTTCAGCAAACGGTCAGCTTTTTTGTCGAGCAGCAAATTGCTCAGGCGATTAAGCACCGCAGTTGGCTGGTCATCGGCCATCGCGACGGTGATCAGCAGAGAAACCGGCTGCTCATCGCTGGTAAAGGCGCTGGCCGCGCGGCTGACGGCAACGGCGCTGCGCAGGTTGCCTTCGGTGCTGTCGTTCAGCCAGATGCCCTGACCGAGGTTCAGCGGTTTATCATTAATCGTACGGCTAACAAAGGAAGCATCGACCGCGCCGGCTTCTTTCAGCCGAGCGGCATTCAGCGCCTGCAGGGTCAGCAGGTCGCTGGCGACAACGTCCAGGGTCAGCGTCTCGTTATCCAGCTTCAGCGCTTCGCTCTGCTTTTCACCCATCAACAGGGCGCGCAGCTCTTCAGCGGTCGTCGCGGACTTAAGTTGTTCAGCAACGGAGTCGTCGCTCAGCACGTGGGTCAGCTGACGCAGCAGCCCCAGGTGTTCATCCGAGCTGGCGGCAATACCGATGGCGACGTAGGCGGTTTGCCCTTCGCCCCAGGTCACGCCCTGCGGAAACTGATACACCTGAACGCCGGTTTTCAGTACCTGATCGCGGGTGTCGGTGGTACCGTGCGGAATCGCAATACCGTTGCCAAGGAAAGTGGAGGTTTGCTGCTCGCGAGCCAGCATCCCGTTGATGTAGCCGTCTGCCACGTTGCCCGCGCTGACCAGCGCGGAGGCAACCTGACGAATAGCCTCTTCTTTATTACCGGCCTGCTGACCGGGATGAATATCCTGCACAGATAACTGGAACATGGTTCTCCTCTCCTGCTGAATTGAATCGTTTCAGCTACTTTGAGAAAAAATGCGTCATCTACCTGCCGGAGAATCTCCCGATGACGCTGAAACGTTTCAAGAAGTCTGTACCTTTATTAGCCGCCAGGCAAGAAAAGTTCGTTTCCTGATAACAGAAGTTAGAGATACAGCACACTTTTGCTGAAGCGGGAGCGTCGAGGCCGGGAAAACTTCAGCTTTCTGCTGGAGTTTGATTTTGAAACATCTTTTTGATTTATTCGTGCCCTGGTACTGTTCATTTTCTGAGTGACGGCGTAAACTCCGCGACTCCTGAAAACCGATGAACGCCGACATGCAAAACAGTAGCGCCGCCCTGCCACGACGCGGGTTTGATTTCACCTCTTCCGCCTTTCTGATCGTCGCCTTCCTGACGGGTATCGCCGGGGCACTCCAGACGCCAACGCTGAGCCTGTTTCTGACGAACGAGGTTCACGTACGACCGGCGATGGTCGGCTTCTTTTTTACCGGTAGCGCGGTGATCGGCATTCTGGTGAGCCAGTTCCTCGCCGGGCGTTCGGATCGCAAAGGCGACCGCAAGCGGCTGATCGTCTTCTGCTGCCTGATGGGCGTGCTGGCCTGCGTGCTCTTCGCCTGGAACCGTAACTACTTTATTTTGCTGTTCATCGGGGTATTTCTCAGCAGCTTCGGCTCCACCGCCAACCCGCAGATGTTTGCCCTCGCCCGCGAGCATGCGGACAAAACGGGCCGCGAGGCGGTCATGTTTAGTTCGATTCTGCGCGCTCAGGTGTCGCTGGCATGGGTTATCGGACCGCCGCTGGCCTACGCGCTGGCCATGGGTTTTGGCTTTACGGTGATGTATCTCAGCGCGGCAGTTGCCTTTGTGGTCTGCGGCGCGATGGTCTGGTTTTTTCTTCCCAGCATGCGTAAAGAGCCGAAGATCGCTACGGGCCATCTTGAAGCGCCGCGTACCAACCGCCGCGACGCGCTGCTGCTGTTTATCATCTGTACGCTGATGTGGGGAATCAACAGCCTGTACATCATTAATATGCCGCTGTTTATCATCAATGAACTGCATTTACCGGAGAAGCTGGCCGGGGTCATGATGGGCACCGCCGCCGGGCTGGAAATCCCGACCATGCTGATTGCGGGCTACTACGCCAAACGCTTCGGCAAACGCTTCCTGATGCGCATCTCAGCGGTGGCCGGCGTGCTGTTTTACGTTGGCATGCTAACCGTCCATACCCCCGGACTGCTGCTGGCCCTGCAGGCGCTGAACGCCATTTTCATCGGCATTCTCGCCGGTATCGGCATGCTCTATTTTCAGGATCTGATGCCCGGACAGGCGGGCGCGGCCACCACGCTTTATACCAATACCACGCGCGTTGGCTGGATTATCGCCGGTTCGCTGGCGGGGGTCGTTGCGGAAGTCTGGAGCTATCACGCCGTCTTCTGGATTGCGCTGGTGATGGGGGTCATCACTCAGGCCTGCCTGTGGCGTATTAAAGACGTTTAAGGGTATCCCGCGCGGGCTTGCACCGTCACGAAGTGCTCAGCTCAAGATGAAGCAGCCAGGTCATGGCGTCTTCGCGATTGGTGGCGCACATTTCCGCTTCCGGCTTCAGGCTGGCGCACACTTTCGGCCTTAACGGCGAGCCAAAAATAGCGCAGAGATTATTTTGCGATAGCTGCACGCAGCGGGTGTTTGCCGGCTTGCCTAACATATAATTATTCACTGTTTAAAATTCATATTTCTGCTGGAGCGCTTTGGATATATTCAAGAACATACTTAGCAGGGGGATGGCCGTTGTTACTGGCATGGATGAAAAGGTCTATAAGTTCGCGGACGTAAAGAATAATCCAACCGATTTAATCATCTCATTGCTAATATTCACCCGTGCACACGATGAATCGTTGACAAAAAAGAATCGAGTTGAAGCCCAGGTCCGTTCGTTGACACCACCTCAGTTAAGAGGCGGTGATGTATCACTATTAATTTAAAAAAAGTTACTACTACCGCTTACCAGCCTGCTGATCTTTTATATATCGAATCATTTCCATAGCATCCTTAAGTCGACGCTCAATAAAGCTTATTGTTGGGATAATATCAGAAACCTGATTTTTATCTTTAGATGAGCTGCTAGAAGCATTAATATTTTTCCCGCTAGGTCTATTAATAACAACTTCTACATTTACACCCCAAGCGATTTCAATTCGTTGCCTATTCACCCCTACGATTTTGGTGTTATCATTTATCCCTGTATATAAATAAGCCTCTTCAAAAGAGATGTCACAATCGGGACGTTTGAAAGGGTCAAAACGTTCTGTCAAACGCGAAAGAAGCTTCCAACCTACTCCATTATAAGATGATAATATATCAGGAGCCGGGGATGAACCATTCAAAACTCCAAGCATTAATATTAGCTCTGGTAAAGCTGAAGCTGACTGTCCTAACAACGCTACTTGATTTGCCAAACCACTTGTAGTTTGTGTGATCAGCCTTGCAAAAGGGAGATAGTCAAATGCTTCATCCATACGGCCTCGGGTGAATTTCGGAATGATATCATCGATAATTTTAACCAAATCCTCTTTGGGTGTTTTATTAATTTTTGGATCATCAAGCAATTTCTTTAAGTAATTATTTTCGATTATTTCAAGCTCTAAAGGGAGCTCAGGATTTTGTATAGAAATATTAAATCCATGATTATAAAACTGTTCCAATTGATTAGCATTTGCATCAGGATATTGATTAATATGTGAATAAAATGACAATACGGATTCAGTTACTCGATTTTGCTCATTAGCCTGCACAAGGCCACGAGCTTTAGTCCACCTAGATGCGATTTCTTTCGGTTCTATATATAAGCCACGATTTTTAGCTAAAAATATAGCAAATGAAACAGTGCTCAAGCAGCTTCTCAATTCAATACGTTCTGGAGCATTCCCTAAAGATGATCTTGCAATTACTTCCGCTAAGATTATCGATATTTGCTGACTAACTATTTCAAGATCGTTTGCTTCTATGGTGTTTTCTACTTTAGGGAATTCCTTGATCTGAGATGGCTCTACAAGTCTAATAATCCCTGTTAGCGGACCGATATTTTTCATGAATGCAGCGGACCATGCACAAAGATCGGACAAAGAACTGGAAGATCCGACGATGAAATGTGGTAACGGATTAAGGAAATCTCGTTCTTTTGCCCAAACAGCTATCAGACCAGATGCAATGAATTTTTCATTTGCAAGCCGTGAAAGAGAAATACTTTGCTCAGGTTTAATCTCTCCTTGAAGCAGTTCAGGAAGTCTATCTCTTTCAAACCGAGCAATATTAACTTTAATTTCGCGCATTGAATATACTCGTCCAATCAGTTTGGTCTGTTTGATCTCTATAGGGATCAAGCGCAGCATTTAAATATCCTGGCAATTGCCCATCATGATAGACAGACAATGAAGATTTGGCACGTGTAACACCTGTAAACGCGACACGTTTCTGGTTCGAACCGCATGTTCTCACAGTCTCCGCAGCAGCAAAATGTACAGCCTGATACTCAAGCCCCTTGGCACCATGAACCGTAGATACACAAATGGGTCTTTTTTCGTCCAAAGGTAGGTAACCCGTATCGCTAGTTTGAACGGTCAATAAGTCACCGAGTCCAATATCGCGCAAATGTCCAGTTATAATAGCCACATCTTCACGTTTAGGAGCAAAAACACCTATAAGTTGCCCTCGATAAGCTCTGACTTGCCCAGCCAAACGCTCACCAATTAATTCTGCTTGCTTTAATAAATTACCATTGAAAACACGAACTATCTCATTGGGCGCATCGGTAGGATACCGACTAGTAGGAGCAATACGTTCGTATCCAGTTGAAAATGTATCTCCAATAGCATCAGCAAGATCACAAATGTGCGGACTGCATCGATAGTGAAAGTTCAATGTTTTCACATCATCAACAAGATCAGCAAAACTATCCGCCTTAGTCCCACCAGCATAAATCATCTGTCGAGAATCAGTAGTAAGAAAAATATCTCTTGTCAAAGCCCGTAAAGCCTGAATTTCCTTAGCGTTATGATCTTGGGCTTCATCGATAAAAATGGCATCATATATTGGACCATTCGTTTTTTTATGAATATTTATAAGGGTCTGTAATGCTTCTTCACGCCCCTCTTCATAAGATGCATTTCTGTCTAAAGGTATCCCTGCTTCACGAGCCATTTCAGCCACCAAACCACGGCTAGTAAAAACGCTATCAGGTTCAAGCCCATATGCTTGAGCCCCGGAGCGTATAAACTCGGCAAGACTGCGATTTAGTACTACTACGGCAATATTGCGTCTAAGTGAAGTTAGATATGCAGCTCGCATTAATAAAAGATTAGTTTTCCCTGAGCCAGGAGCCCCCTTTAAAACGAAGCTGCCGTCAGGAGGAAGTCCCATTATATTTCGCTGGTCTTCATCTAACTCATTCGCACTGCGCCACCATGTTTGCATAGCTGCCTTTCTCACATAATTTGTATTGATGTGCCAATTTTTGGTTCTGGATGTGACATAGCGTTAGCAACAAGCTCGTATAATGCTTGTTCTAAATTGTCAGTAATATCTTCAATGCGTGAGCGAAGAGTACCTATCCGATTCCACTGAGCAGTCGAATCTAATTCGCCCCAAGTCCCAGTTGCTTCTACGATGATCGTCTCTGGCTCAACTGGATTTGCTGAGACCGTTAGCCGTGCACCTTTATGTAACTGATGTTGAGTTGAGGCTTCAAACTCAGCCCAAACGAATACTTTATCAGCAAAAATACTAAAGTCTACCGTAGCCCTAGGTAACTCTTCATTTTCTACACATAAACTACGTAATTTATCCCTTATTATTAGAGCAATCTCTTTTAGTTTTTGATGAGACATTTTTCCAGGATTTGATTGACCGACCGTAGTTGGATCACCACTCTTCAACAAAGCTCTAATACGTTCACGTGGATCATGTTTATGTGTTACATTTATACCAAATGAATTCCAGTCCACGAGGCGTAAGCGGGTTTGCCAATCTTTTTGGAGACAATCACGAGCAAGATTTATCAACCGCTGATCGACATCCTTGGAGTCGATAATTACTTGTTGATTAGTAACACTATCAATTAATTTAGCCATCGGCCCAGATACATTATCAAATATGCGCCTACCCATTATTAAATCATGTAGAACCGCACCTATCTGATAAAAAGTAATCGCACGGTACCCCTCTTTCGTGTCTTGTTCACGACGCCATACAAATTCAGGCGGGCTATAGCGGATCGTACCTATGAAGTTCTCTCCGGTTCCGGCATCTTGAGCTTCAGAAGGGTTTATCGGCATCAAAATCCCTAAGTCAAGAAGTATTGCTCGTTCATAATCAGGCGTAATTACAATATTTTCAGGTTTAATATCCCTATGACAAATGTCCAATTCCTCTAGAAAACGTGCAGCTTGCGCAATTTGATCAATAATTTTTATCAACTTATCCCGAGGAAAAGGTTCATCAAGTTCGTCAAGATTTTTAAATGGTAGGTATTCCATTGCAACGAACAATAACTTCGTCACATTACATCTCCCTCCATCATAAATCTTGACTAAGTGGGGGTGAGACCTTCCAACAAGTTTCTGTTCATAACCTATTCTAATTTCTTGTTTTTCTGGCCCAAATTTTGCTTCTAAATCAGGATCAATAATTTTGAGCGCTATTTCCTGATTCTCACGCTTACCTTCCACGACCAGAGCAGAACCTCCACTACCGAGGTATTTTCCAACCAGCCAACCGCCAACCTCGCGACCTTTTAGACCTTCTGCCATTTGCCGTGCTTTAGCTTTATCCACATATATCTCCCAAAAGTGATACGACCAACGTCCGTAGATGCCTCGAATTTTTAGTATCAAACTAAGAACTGACTGGACTTGCAATCCTAGACTAGAAATGGTGTGTTTTTAAAGGAAAAATTAGGTCTTCGAACTGGCATAGCTGGAAGGTACATAGAGCAAAAATTGCTCATACCGGGGAGTAGCTAGAGATTTGATTCGTATCCTATTCTCTCAGTTAGCCTTGCTATCCATTTAAACGCCATGAGCACGCTTCTAAGCCACTCAGAGGACATATTCCATTCAGGGGTATCACTTAACTTAAAAAGCCGTTAAAACGAGCTATACGAAAGATTTAGCATTTTCATAATCAATCTGGTTGTTTCATTCTGAGTTTAGATGTTGAAAAGATCCTGTGACCCTCTCCAGACGAAAACTTGCCTCTGTTTTTGGCGAGGTATGAAATGCGTTCCACAAATCTACAACAGTAGCGTGATCGTCTCTTACGATGTCGTATTGGCCATTCTTGGCTAGCTGCACTCGACCGTTATTATCTGTCAACTCATCCCAGAGCTCACCTATCAACCCAACCATACCACTGCTACCAAAACCAGCGCTTTGAACCTGAAAGCGAGGTAGTAAAATCCAACAGTGATAGTGAACCTGCTTAGCTTTTTCCTTCTCTCGACCCCAACCGTAAGCAAATTTTTTGATTGGTTGTCCATTCCACGCCTTCTTTTTAAAGCGCCCTCTCAATCGTTCAAAAAGATCACTCACTAATACATTACTTTCCGAGATAGACATTCCCTCCGGTACTGACAAGTCGAACCGGAAAGCAAAAACCTTTCTGTAGTTGGATTGCATGGATATGTTTAATGAATGCATCAATGATTTCTTTTCTGATCGGATGATAACCTTTCTTCATCGAATCATAATTCACCAGTATGGGAGAAAGACTCCCAAGGAGGACCAAGCCCTACAGCCACTGACATAAATGCGGTGTTAGTTAATAAACAGAGGTTCTGAAAAGTTTCCGCAGTAATCTCTTTGTAGTTATACACCACAAAATTATTTATGACACCATCTTTATGGTGAGGTCAGTTTTTCAAGATGAATCAAGTAAGCCATAGCCTCTTCGCGATTTGTATGGCACATATCGAGTGAAGGCCGCAGACTGCTACACACCTTGGGGCGCTGGATTGCCCCAAAGATGTTGCATAAATTATCTTCCGATAACTGCACATATCTTACTTTTGCTGGCTTGCCTAATATACGATTACTCATTGTTTAAAGTTAACATCATTACTGTTAGCATCACAGCCGTCTTATCATTGCTCTACAAAGGACGTCACACTCAATGAAGCCAAAGTTGTATTCGTATGTGCGTTTTTCATCTGTGAAACAACGGGAGGGTAACTCGCTGGAGCGTCAGCAAGATACTGCGCTAAGAATTGCATCCCGCTATGACCTCGAACTTGATACAACAGCTTTCCACGATCTCGGTATGTCGGCGTTCAAAGGTAAAAACGCGCATGAAGGGAAGCTATCAGAGTTCATTAAGCAGATTGGGGTCAAAGTTCCTGTTGGATCGTGGTTGGTAGTCGAAAATCTTGACCGTATAAGCCGTGATGATGCCTGGAGCGCGTTGGATATTTTCAAAAGCATACTGAGTAAGGGAATAGTCGTTGTTACTGGCATGGATGAAAAGGTTTATAAGTATGCGGATGTAAAGAATAATCCAACCGACCTAATCATCTCATTGCTAATGTTCACCCGTGCACACGATGAATCGTTAACAAAAAAGAATCGGGTTGAATCCCAAGCCCGCTCTCTGATAAGACATAACCTAACAAGAGAACCTGGAACGCCAGCAAGAGCAATAGAATCTGTGGGTCAAAATGTCTGGTGGGTAGACACAAAATCTGGATATGTTACCCCACACCCAACGTATTTTGCGGCAGCGCAGAAAATTATAGAACTAAAACAAGGCGGTGAAACTCTTCTTGGAATCCAACGATATCTTAACGAACACTATCCTGCCCCTAAAAAGAGGGTTTATAAAGACCAGGCAGGCCAAGCACTGACGTCCAAAACGGAACAATGGGGCAAGCATTTAATTCGAACCTTCTTGAATCCTACTGTTCATGGGCAAAAAGTCTTTACGCTGGATAAGCGCGATGAATCAGGTATTGTTATATACGATCCGGATTCAGAAAAGCCATTGAAGGAAACGTTCACTATTCCTGATTACTACCCGGTATTGATGTCAGAAATAGACTATCTGACACTTTCAAAACTGGATCGACACCGAGCGGTTACTCGAAGCTCCTCAAAATACCCAGAGGGCAACCCTGAGCCCGAAATCCCGTTACTATCAGGTCTTGGAATTCTTTTCTGCGGGAAGTGTGGGTCTTTTATGTTCAAATCAGGTTCAAACAAAAACAAATACCGTTATATCTGTGGCTCAAAAATTGTTCAGGGTAAGCCTTGCGGTAAAAAAGGTTTTACGTCATATCAACTTGAACACACTATTTTGCAACTAATCGCTGATCACGTCTGGAACAACCATCAAGAAGATAAAACAGCCTGGTACGAATCTGAGATTACAAAGGCCTCAGAATCTATTGATAAGCTTCTGAAACTGGCAACCCTAACGGACAGCCTCGAAGAGCTAGCAGAACAGATTAATTCGAACAAACATAAAAAAGTGACGCTTGAGAGAGAATTTCATCAGTACAAAATCAACCGTTCAGAAATTCAAACTACTGGCTGGGAGCAATTCCAACATTTCGATGTTCATGACACAAAGAATCCTAACCGTAAGCAGATTAGACTGAAGGTAAAGCAAGCCATCAAACGCATTGATTGTTATGACATTGATGGGCGGCATGGTCATTTCGAAGTAACCTTCGCCGACGAGACAAAGCAAAGAATAGTGATTAAGTTCAATCGCAACCGATCTCCTGGCGTTTCGTATGTAGAAGCACAAACTGTCAACGATCATGACTTACTAAAAATGCAAGGACTTGTGTTGCACTCCTTCATTGATGAACTGATTTCGCCTGACAAATTTGCGCAGCATATTAAGGAAAAACACGAAGCCAGTCTTCTTAACCCGACGTATATCACCGAGTTGGAAAATAGCACAAGCCGAGACAAAGGCAATGGAATGGCTATCATAGTGGATGGATCTACAAGCAAAACTTATGCAACTGTCAACGGTACTAAGTACGAGATTAACTCGTTGGAAGACTTAGAAAAACTTTCACACTAAGCTCCCCCCCTTGCCTACCAGACAAGGGGAAGCCCCCAATAACGTAAAGACACATTACACCGCATAACGTTGCCGCCGGGTCAGGCAAAACGCCAGCACAGCGCCCATCATATAGCAAATAAAACCATTTAAATCAATATATTGATTATGATTTCCGTCATCATTTGTTCATTTCTACACCACAACATCGATCGATAAAAACGATCGATTTTAGAATCTTGATAGCTTATACAGATCAATATAAGATGAGAATTACACAGCTAAAAGAACTTATGTACCCCATTACAACGAGATCTTAGTAACGACTAAAACAGGGATGCTCTAAAACATGAAACTGTTAAAATCATATAAAATCATTATCTTACAATCGTTGATTCTTTCAGGCACAACACTTGCGGCACCAGGCGACTTCAATGGTTTCCGCAATATTGGTTCTATAGATGAGCTAATGGCACTTCCACGAGAGGAGCTTTGTTCGAACGGTGGGCCATCGCGAAATGAAATCCATCAAATACTCCTTAACGGGCCACTAGCTCTACCTATGTATCAAAATGATCCAAATGCGGCCCGCATGCTTATCAATGAACAATCCCAAAATATCAATGCCAAGATTAAACAAAAATGTTCAACCAAAGAGAATGTTTCCACTCGAAAACTTACAAGGGCAATGCTTCGTAATGAAGAGGAAATGTGCAAAGCTGGTGCGCCAACTAAAGATGAACTCAAGGTTCTTATAAAAGAATCGAACGAAATTGATGAACAACTAAGAGCAATGCCTTATGAAGGACGCCTTCTTATGGAGGAGGCTGCAAAATTAAATGGGACTACATTCCGTGAAATGTTCATAGATGATGTGACTAATGCTGCGGCAAAAAATTGGCAAAAAGCCTGTTCAGAAAAATCATATCTTAAAAAGAGTGAAAAAAAATCCACGCAAGAAAGAAAGGACAACAATCCGCCTTCAAATATCAAAAACGAAGATAACTCCGATGTCAGTCAAAAAGCATACAACATCAGCGATCAAAAATTAAACGAAACATGGAATAAGCTGAGTAAAGATATACGTAAGAAATTACTACCAGCACAGAGAGAATGGATAAAGTCAAAATCTATTTGCAATGGTAATTGGGTATGTCTCACTGATATAACGAACAAACGTACTATTGAACTGGAAGCTGAAAATGCAAACTAATGAGCTGGTTAGAGTATTGAAAAACGACTGGCTGGAATCACCTTGTAGTAACTTCTACCACGGGAAATATACGGTTGGACGATTTCATCTAACAGATGTGCTCATCGTAAAATATATGATGCTGGTACATGAAATCGATATACCAGATTCATTGGTTAGTAATATTTTCACTGACATATCAGATATCGACACCCGCAAGGTTATGTATATGGAATGCAGTGATATGTTATCGAATGACACTATGAACGAGATCCGTAAAGAGGTTAAATCCCCACCATCCAACATGAGATTATATCGTAACGGAGATCAAGTAACTAACATAGAAATCATGGAAGAATAAAGTGAAATCACCATATGAAAGCTATATAAAAAAAGCAGTTATAGCCGTTGCTATAATCTACGGCATCGGTAACATCTTGTACGGGTTATCAACTACTCCAGATCCATCTAACACACCTGAAACAAAGATCGTGGAAAATACGAATACAACCCCCTCACATCAACCAACGGAACCATCAAAACCGCTGCCAATAGACATATTCCCTAGGATGTACACTACCAGGGAAGTGTATGCACGTTTTCAAGAACATGAATTCCGGGCAAAAAATGACTTCAAAAATTGCCGATTGATGGTTACAGGAAAAATAAAAAAAATTGGCACTGTTACTTTCAGCAAGAAACCTCTGGTGACATTAAGTATTCCCGATTCTGATGAGGGGCTTAAATTCATATTCGACAATACGGACTCCAATAACGACGAAGTGGCTGCACTGGATATCGGAAAATCGATTGTGATCGCCGGGATAAATGCAGAAAAAGGATCCTTTGGTGGAGTATTTCTCGATGACTCCATACTAATGTCAGATATGATCTCCAAGGAACCACATAAACAACGACAAATTCTAGTTCCCACTGACGGATTCTATGACAGAGTGATTTGTCGTAAGTAACGTTCAAATGCAGGGGCTTCCCCTGCACCGCTCTCCGGCGGATTAATTTTATCATTCAATATAGTTAAGGGCTTACCCTACAACCGATAGTCGCCTTTGTTCAACAATATGTCAGGCATCTACGACACAGAGATTGTGATGTTCCGCAGTCTGTACCCCATTTTGTAGCGCAGAAAAAATATAAAAATTCTCACGTCCTAAAAGCTGTATCAAATGTCTTGCTGTAAAGTGTTAGGGGGATTCCAGATACTTGGATGATTTGCAACTAGTGATCTGCAAATCTCATCGGCCGCGTCATCCCAACTACACGGTCCAACCATCGCCATATCAGTTGATAAACGGCTTGATTCCCCCAAGCGAAATTTTTTGATGTACCCTGAAATGCTCGTAGCTCATAAACAAAGAAATTCTAAGATCACATTCTTACTGAAGAGATATCCATGCAACCTAAAAATCTCCAAGCGAAGAAGCGACACCATTATGTCTGGGCTAGTTACCTCACTCGGTGGGGAAATGGGACGAAAAATGTTTTCTACACTACGAAAACTGGAAAGATTGCCCATGACAGCGTTCGAGCCATAGCTGCTGATGACTACTTTTACAAAACGACTACACTGGCACAAAAGCATGTTCAAGTGATCAAAGGCTTTTCACACTTAAGTCCAGAACATCTCCAAAAACAACATATGTCATACCTAAATGATTTTCTGAAAGTACAGCAATTGGAAGCCATCTACCGAAGATCTGGCATTTCGAATCAAGAGGCTGAGACACTCTTACACGCAACAAAATGTAACATTATGGAGAATCTTCATTCATCGCATGAAGATGCTGCTTTAAAGGTGCTTACCGCGCTTGCGGGCCAGAAACTCGAAATTTTGCAAGATAACCAGAACATGATCGAGTTTATGATGTTCTTCGGTCAACAGATCGCCAGAACAAAGGCTTACCGGGACGAAGTATTAAAAAGATTACGTCGTCATAGTAACTTAGAGCGTGAAGTAGCTGACGCGATAGCGCATTCATGGTGGTTTTTAAGCTATATGTTCGGGATGAATATTGGATTCAGCCTATATTCATCCCGCCATGACTCAAACCATGCGTTACTGGTGAATGATACTGATATCCCTTTTATAACATCAGATCATCCTGTCGTTAATGTACACCCGTGTGTCTCAGAAAGTGTATTTTCTGTACCTGAACATGCAGATTTTTATTACCCTATCTCACCAAATATTGCTTACATTATCTGCGATTCAAAACGATTTACGCCTGGTAAACATAGTGTAAGCAACGATACGGTGACTGAATTCAATACTAAAATCGCAACCCAAGCAATGGTGCACATTATTGGTAATACCGATAGTGTTCTTGCTCCTCTCAAGAAACATATTGGTCTCCGCTATGCAAGGAACCAAAGTGTCTCTTGAAGAAGTATCTCTGTCGCCCAGTCTCTTTTGGGTATACCTGATATAGACCATGAAACAATGTCTCAATAGGGTTTAAATAAACTCTATTGACTACAAATACAGGTAATGTATCATATGAATATTGGTTAAATACTCTAATGAGAAAACCCATGAATGTCCGTATCTATTGCCGCGCATCTACAGAAGGCCAACATGCCGATCGTGCACTGATTAGCCTGCGCGAATTTGCGCAAAGCAAGAACTGGCAGATTGCCGAAGAGTACATTGAGAATGCCAGCGGTGCGAAGCTGGATCGCGTAGAGCTAATGCGCCTCCTTGCAGAAGCTCAACCGGGTGATCTGCTTCTTATTGAAGCGATTGACCGTCTCAGCCGTCTTAAACATGAAGAATGGGCTGAACTCAAAGCTACGCTGAATAGTAAAGGGCTGGTTATTGTATCAATGGATTTGCCAACCAGTTGGCAGATGGTTGAAATATCCGGGAATGACCTTACCAGTGGCATTCTGCGTGCAGTCAATGCAATGCTGATCGATATCCTCGCGACAATGGCACGACAAGATTATGAGACCCGGCGTAAACGTCAGGCGCAGGGGATCGCGAAAGCAAAACAGGCAGGTTTGTACACGGGGAAAGAAAAAGACCTGGAAGCCCGTGAGACAGTTCGCGAAATGCTGGTGCAGAACGTTAAACCAGCTCACATAATGAAAGCGGCGGGTATCAGTCGCGCCACGTTTTACCGAATCAAGAAGGAATTGGTAAGTTAGTTCAAATAACTGTATTGGCTCAGACTCGCACTGGCAGTTTCCGCAGACAGAATTAAATCTAATCTGACAATCGGTTCTGAGCAGCGAGTCTAACGAAGAGTTGACCATTCATTTTGTATAATGACTAAAATGTTAAATCCAAGCATGAAACTCTTGATACCTCAAAGCCCTCGTACCAGTAAACCCCTTTCATCAAAAAATTGTTTGGTGGTAGGATCTTGAACATCTGAAGAACATGCGTAAATGGCGAGGGTAGACTTATAAACAAATTATGGCTTCAACAACTTCTGACTAGGCTGGCAACACAAAGGTCTGCCGATTTTGTAGGAATAGGGATTATTGCTTATCGAACTATTGAGAGCTTACCTGTAGTTCCTTTAGGGACACGCCTTAGTGCAGACCCAGAATTACCCATTTCGGGTACAGATCACGTCTTAAAGGCTCTTACTATATTGGCAACTCGCGGAAACATTATGCATGATGGTTTTCACCTCATTGAGGCAAAAAGTGGAGATCTCACTCATGTTGCGCAATTTGTATCTCCTCCTCTAGATGTTGCGCTAGCCAACCCATTTGCAGTTTGGCCGCAAGGCGCCCGTCAAATGACCGCTCAACTCATATCTACCTTACCGCAAGTGGAAGCTGCTGCTGTCATATCCGCGGAAGGATATATACACATTTATAACAATGGTTTTGAAAACAAAATTGGTGAACTCCAATGAATAACCTTAGCCTGAC
Source organism: Klebsiella sp. CN_Kp106 (assembly GCF_040064575.1). Lineage (NCBI taxonomy): Bacteria > Pseudomonadati > Pseudomonadota > Gammaproteobacteria > Enterobacterales > Enterobacteriaceae > Klebsiella > Klebsiella sp. CN_Kp106. Next base: position 67,138 of record NZ_JBEAIG010000069.1, read on the forward strand.
TACTGCCGAATTTGAACGCCTACTAAAAGTATTTGGCTGGCTACTAGGGATATTGGGTTTGCTAATTTTTCTGATCCAGTGGCATTTCTTCCAACAACCAATACCTTCCGCCGCATGGAAGGCATTCTGCTCATCTCTTGGGTTTTGTGTTTTATTCTTCGGTATATTCACAAAAGTGGCCTGGCGCTGTCGGCATCTTGCCAAGTGGATGAATCGACCACTCGTCCATGGAGTTTGGGTGGGAGAGTTAAGGTCTGATTACGGTGCTGTTGATGGAAACCCATTGGTCGTTCCTATCTTCTTCGTAATACGGCAGACATACCTAACTCTATCTATTCAATCTTTTACAGAGCGGCAGGAAGGAGAATCCCGTCTTGAAGCTCTTTTAAGAAGTTCAAAAACAGACGTTACAAGACTTTGCTATGTATTTGAATTAAGGAAAATTTTTTCAGGAGCACATTCAATAACAAGCGGTGCAGGTGAATTAAAGTTGGCCGGAGATCAATTATCTTTGAATGGTACATATTGGACAAACACACCAACACATGGAGAGATAACTTTGAGGCTCATCACTCGAGACTGTGAAGGTATATCATCGTACCAAGATGCCAAAAAACGCGATATAACCTTGCTGTAAGATCGAATATTGTCATTTTAAGGTTTTCTCTAATTGAAGGAAGGAGGCTAACTGCCTCCTTCTTACTTCTAGCTACAGCACTCGATGGCTTTTAAGCAATTCACTTTCGTTGACTGTCAATCGGCGTCCAAAATCGCCAGAGAGTTCGTTCATCACTTCAGCAACCAGATTATTAATCACGTCAGTCAGTTTGAACAACTCATTTAATGAAGCATCATCTTCGAATATTTTTCTAGTTCCGTTAGGAACATCCATTTTTTTTGCTTCATCAGGATGCGCACAAAGATAGTTTAACCATCGATGAGTTTCCACCAAAACTGCTAGTTCATAATATGCACTATGACGGAGATTGTTTTCATCGGCGTGATACATAATTGATGTTATATCATAACTGTTAAGGCCAATTTCTGTACCTTCATCTTTACAGTCAGCCTTTACTGTCTTTAATAAACGTATACTTTTACGCAAACCGCCATTAGAACGGTTACATTTACTCTCAATTCGCTTGATATGTACAAACGGGGAGTTATAGATTCGTTCACGTTTCTCTCTGTGAAGAATCATTACCCCGCGATCACTCTCTTCCTGAGTCACCTGATAGTCACTGCTATCCCACCAGATTGCAGGTACCACATCTACTTCCCGTTGTAATGACCCACCAGTAATTCTTAAGGATTTATTATTCTCATCATCAACATCGGCTTCCGGAAATGCCTTTTTGAGTTCATCGCGAGCCATATTGCGTAATATGAGTATCACATCATCTTCATTCTTCGTTGTTGGTGTATATAGATGCTGTCTAACCCCACCACGATCATACATTAGCATTTGCTTATCAATAACAAGCAAATCAACATCACTGAAACCTTTAATGTGGATATCTAAAGCAACAGAGCCTTGCAGACGAAAATCAAGCTGGTGTTCACTCAGTCTTTTTTCAAGCTGGTTTTCAATACGTTTCGCTGTCTTAACTGATACCTCAGTATATTGGGATTCAACAGGTTGCATAGCGCCTATGACGTAACGTGTCGCATTATCCCCCTTACCACGACGTTCCCATTCTTCTTGGGAGGAAAGTACACTCTTTAAAACGTCATAACTCTCAAGACCATCCATTGCCATACCGCGGTAAGACTCCATTGCAACCTTAACTTGTTCCGGAGAGCCCTTGCGGCGTTTTTTCATCCGCTGAATGCGGTCACTGAAAGTTGAACTAGACATTATCAAATCCTCTCAATTGTCATGGTGCCATAGGTAGCGCGGCCTTGAGCGTTAAAATAATGGCCTTCAGCCGTTAATAAATCTTCATTAAACCAGAACTCCGCGAATCCTATATGCGCATGAAGATTCTCTTCGCCCATTTTCGGTTGGTTTTTGTAGTGATATAGCAACTGATAACCAATGCTTTCATCATAAATTATCGATGCAGTAACACTATCAGATTGCGACTGAGCAGTTTTGAGAACGATTCGGACCTTATCCCATGACTGTACGATCGTTAGAACACCTTCCCAGGCCTGCCCCCCCTCCGTCTTCGTCAGGCCATGAACTTGCCACTTACCTGATAGATCAGGAACACGCAGAGCTCTCCCGATTAGCGGTACTCTCCATAGTGATTTGTCCAGTAATTTATAGAGAACCAAGTAAATTGTCCCAGCCCCACCAAGAGATAGTAGGGATGGAGGAATATGGCTGTCGAAGTTGAAATGCTTAAGCATCTCAGCCGCCTTCAACATTGCAAAGATCATAAAAGCAGACAAAATCGAAGAAACAATAGCAAGCAGCCTGCCAACCTGACTACGATTTAGGCCACATATAACAATATACTCATGACTCTTCATTCAACTCTATCCATCAGCTACCACCTACTAGTGAGGGTTAAACGTGAAAAGACTAAACCAGCAGAACCATAAAAACTGGCAAAACAATCAAAGTACAAATTACAAAAACAGCCTCACATAAACTACATATGGTGCCATTGGAAAGAACACCCCACAATATACTGTATTTTTCACCTGTAATGTTATCGTTTTTTGGATTCAAAAAAGCATAAAAGCGGCATTAAGTGCAATGTCAACTTCGTACTCATAGTAACGAAGATTGAAATGCTCCAACGATATGACTGTTTCCGCTTTTTCTGCTTATGGAAGAGATAGCGGAAGCTATTTGGATCTACTCTCTATTGATAAAAAAATAGCGTTGTATCTACCCGGTGAACTCACGGTTCGGTGCCAAAGCTATGTATGTTGAAATCTGAGCTAATGCATTTTACTCTTTTCTAATCAATATCATAAATCCTCACTGAACCGGGAGGCTTCTTTTGCACATACTTCGTGCATTGTATCGATCAGGAAAATCTCTTGGGCTTTAAAATCTAGCTGAGTAAATTGTATCAGAGGTTAGCAGAAACCACATCTCAAATACACCACAAGAAGCCCTGAGAGCGATTCTCAGCGATTTTTATCACACAACCAAACTCTACTGCTGAATACACAAAGTCGCTCTACGAGCTTCCTACGCGATATTTACGAATGATGCGTTTTGTAACCCAGCTTCGATGTTGAGTAGTTTCGTGTTCCCTTCCCTGTCTGAACCTTACTTCTCTCTGTTGCCGGATAGGATATCAGTCGCGCCATGTTGGTGGAATTAATCTCCCCTCCTTCCGCCTTATCAGTTGTTAAGTACGAACCTCATTACCGTTTAGGAATCAAAATTCGGAGAATACTTCACAGGAGATATTGCCCCTTTCTTTCTAAGGTCATCAGGGAGTTTTTTACCGAGATAAAGCTGTGTAACTTCAGCGGATGCCACACGTCCACGGAAGCCAAAGCGTGCATTTTGAGTAGCTTCAAACTCATCATCTTCATCCCATTGGCGCATTTCAGGAAAGTTATCACGGGTAGATTTTAACCACTCATCAGCTACATATACCCCCCTGACAATTCCTTTTACGGTAGCTAGGATAACTTCAGCTTTACTTGCACGTTCGAGACTTACACGCCAACTGAAGCGTACTGCATCATAAAGATCAACGTCCTTTGAACTTCTGTTAACAGATATCATCAAAGCCTTATGCTTAAACTCTATTGTCTCAGGCTGGTAGGTTGCGATTAATTCTTTGATATGTGCAGCGCCATACTCGTTACTGCCCGCACCATTCATGATGTTGGTCAAACCTGGGTAAGCATCGATTAGAGCAGCCTCCACCTCGTAAGCAGTCTTTTCATCGGCAATACCATGCCGATGGATAACATGGATGACCTCCAGACCAGCTAATCTAATCTCACGAAGTTGCTTGAGTTTGTTACTGAGAAGCTCATCATCATCAGCGGCAGCCACTTCACCGCGCATGTGAGCAAAAACGCGATTACCTTTCCCCTTACCCACATAAAAAGTACTTCCATCTCGTGGATCAATCAGGCGATATACATACCAACCAAGATGTTCGATTACTCCCGGTGGGAACTCATTAATATCCATATCAAAACACCTATCACTTGATTAATGGGATATAAGTTATACTCTCAGCTGTCGATTGACAATTTGTAAGCCATACAAAAATTCACACACTCCACTGTGTCACGTTCAGATATCTCTTCAAAATCATGTGTGTGGTTAACATGTTTTCGATAGGATTTCAAATCTAAGTCAATAATAAATCTTGACTTTCAGATTTGACAATGGTTCTTAGCGCTCATATCCTATATGCCAACAACGTAATTTTCACGGGGCGCAGCAACCTCTCCAGACTGGACCGTGATGCCAGGAAGTGATGACCTGGTCCAAGGGAGCAAACCTATTGCTTCTTGTAGTACACGATGTACTACTGTTTGTCCGCAACTCCCTTCTATTGATCCCTTTCCAGATCGGTTTTCTTGACCTTAACGGTAAACCCTTTGCCCTTATTCCGTCTTGAAATCATCGAATGAATGATCTTTACAACAAGATTTTATTCTGATCACTGATCTGAAGGATTTGTTACGTCTTTTCGTTTTTTTTCTTCCCGAAAAGGGGGAAGGAGAAAGAAGACAAGGACATCAATCAATCAATAATATGTTGCATAAATACTACTAACAAATTACCGCAAACCCGTGTGCAGCAAGGCCTCCAGCCCACTTCACGGTTTTGTAAAACGAGAATATGATATGAACCTTAAACCACGCAACTTTGATGAAGTCATTGAAAATGTATTAGTTGATAAAGGTGTTTGCACCTCTGATATATTGAATAAATATTCAAAAAAAGAGAAATCTTATTACTTTAATCAGTTTCTGATCGGAGCCACCAACAGGAGAAAGCATCCCAAAGATGAGTACGCTTTCTTACTTTATTCCTCTGAGAGACGAAAACATATACCGAGAGCTTCGAGATTTGATGACATGATAAAAGATATTCCTTTAATCAAAAAAAGTTGTAATTACTGGGCAGATAATTGGCCTAACGGCTATAGAGTAACTAGTGCTGGATATAACATTTTTTCGGCATGTTGCAAGGCAGTTCCTAGTAAATGCGGTCTCTATAACGAAGGAAAACCATACAACCCACCTCGGAATGGCATCCGCTCCCAATTAAAAAATAGCAATAAATGTAGTATAGAAGTCAAGGTCCCTAAAGAAATTCTTCTTAATGAGTTATCTCTCAGGCGATACCTGAAGAGCCTCCAACAGAGTGACAACCATAGAAATATGATTAGTCAAATTGAATACCTGTTAACGCTTGCGAAAGCGAGTAAAAGTGGTTTATTACCGATAACATACGTGCAAAGTAATGGGGGACGTTTATATGCAGAAGGCTCTGTAAATCTTCAAAATTGTAAGAGAGAGATTCGTAAAGCTTCATTGGCTGGCATGTTTGATGTGGATATCGAGAATTGTCACTACAACTTACTGGAACAGATGTGCGCTCGGATCGGTATAAAAACGCCGCGTATTAGCCATTATGTCCGTAACAAAAAACAGGTCCGTAAAGAAGTAGCCACTACGTTACAATGCACAGAAGAACAAGCGAAGGTAGTTTTGATTGCCCTTATTTATGGCACCAATCTAGGGCCTCGTGGGGTACTAAAAAAGCTGGACATTGATACCAGTGACGAGGCTCTCAAAGATACCTGGATTAGCAAACTAGATGAGGAAGTCACCAATGTGAGACGTTATGTGATTGAGGATTATACAGCGCGGACTAGAGGCTGTTACAAAATCAAAAACGACGCTGGGATGATTGTTAAGACCATAACAGAAAACGGAGAATCGGTTAAGAAATCAAAATTATTAGCTCATCTTCTCCACGGTGCAGAATCACTGATACTTCAGCACATGATTAGCTTTCTTGGTGATAATGTTGTCTTGCTTCAGCATGATGGTGTCACATGCCCCAATCCTGTAGATACAGATGAACTCAGTGACTATATCGCAGAGAAAACAGGCTATCGTGTTCAATTTGATATTGAGCAACTGAAACTAGACCTCAATGTCGATGCCACTGATAGATTTCAACAACAAGACCTGGAAGACATTTTTGAAGATGAAATGGCTGCGTGATAGCTATCCTATAAGAGAATAGGGGTTCCCCCCTATACTGTTGATATAAAAACCAAATATACATCACCAAAGGTTATGTGCTAGCAAGCGATGTTCTACAAATACTTATGGTGTTGTACTGGATTCCAGGTGAAGCAGATAAGTCATAGCGGCATCACGATCCGTTGAACACATATCTAGCGAAGGTTGAAGATTCCCGCACACTTTTGGTCGTAGTTCCGAACCGAAAATGTTACATAAGTTGTCATTAGATAATTGAACACACCTTACATTTGCGGGTTTCCCCTCAGGCATGCCAGGAATTGGGCTTGATATAGAAGGTGCAATACAACAAGCCCCACAATCAATACGACACTGCATTAGACATGCCTCACGCTACCTTATACTTCCCATGACATTAACAGAAGACCTCACGATCAGATAGTCTGACCTTACTTGCCAGTTGCATACTATGAATAATTGACAATTAGGCTTGCCTTGCGGCATGCCCGGGATAGGGCTGGAGATAGAAGGAGCGATACAGCAAGCTCCGCATTCAGGGCGGCATTCCATAATCGACTCTTCCGATAACGCTTTTAGCAGCCCAGCCTAAACGTTTTACCTGAAGATAGCAAAACAGACGAATTCCACTTGCCTGAAAGGCCCGGCGCGAGTAGTTTTACGCGATATTTTCGACCCTTTAAGTGACAGGATTACTGCAATGCCAAGAGCGAATGAAATTAAAAAAGGTATGGTGCTGAATTACAACGGCAAACTGCTGATTGTTAAAAATATTGATATTCAGTCACCCAGCGCCCGCGGCGCAGCGACGCTGTACAAAATGCGTTTCTCCGATGTACGCACCGGCCTGAAAGTGGAAGAACGCTTCAAAGGCGACGACATCGTCGATACCGTCACCCTGACCCGCCGCTTCGTTGACTTCTCCTATATCGATGGCAACGAATACGTCTTTATGGATAAAGAAGATTACACCCCGTATATCTTCACCAAAGAGCAGATCGAAGAAGAGCTGCTGTTTATGCCGGAAGGCGGCATGCCGGATATGCAGGTTCTGACCTGGGACGGCCAGCTGCTGGCGCTGGAACTGCCGCAGACCGTGGATCTCGAAATCGTTGAGACGGCGCCGGGTATCAAAGGCGCATCCGCAAGCGCGCGTAACAAACCGGCGACGCTGAGCACCGGCCTTGTTGTTCAGGTGCCTGAATACCTGAGCGCGGGAGAGCGTATCCGCATCCATATCGAAGAGAGCCGCTACATGGGCCGCGCGGACTAAACTCCGCGTTTGCAATATCCAGGAGGGCAGCCAGCGGCTGTCCTTTTTATTAGCCCCTTATCCGCAATCTCCCCTCCGCCAAAAGCTGTTATACCAAAAATAGCGAAGTTACCGCTAATCTCACCGGCTCTCTGCGCATACTTTGCGGCCTGACCGTTTACCGCGACAGAATTGCATGATCAAGCTCACATTAAGCGGATAAATAAGGCTCACCAATTTAATTTGTTGTCATATATCTTTACACTGACCATGTTAATTATTGGTTAATCAGGTGTGTTAAGAATGACAACCATTGCGACAGCCACGCTGCCGGAAGGCGTACAGCTTCCTCGATACGATCGCAGTCAGCTGCGTTCGCGTATTGTGCATTTCGGTTTTGGCGCGTTTCATCGCGCGCACCAGGCCCTTCTCACCGATCGGGTGCTCAACGCCAGCGGCGGAGACTGGGGGATTTGTGAGATTAGCCTGTTCAGCGGCGATCGGCTGATGAGCCAGCTTCGCCAGCAGGACCACCTGTTTACCGTGCTGGAAAAAGGCGCCGAGGGCAATCAGCCGATTATTGTCGGCGCCGTTCATGAGTGTCTGAATGCGAAACTGGATTCGCTGGCCGCCATTATTGAGAAATTTTGCGAACCGCAGGTCGCCATTGTCTCTCTGACCATCACCGAGAAGGGCTACTGCATCGATCCGGCCAGCGGCCAGCTGGATATGACGCAGCCGCGCATTATTCACGATCTGCAAAATCCGACGCTGCCGCAATCGGTTCCCGGCATTCTGGTGGAAGCGCTGGCGCGCCGGCGACAGCGGGGGCTACCGCCGTTTACCGTCCTCTCCTGCGATAATATTCCCGATAATGGACATGTGGTAAAAAACGCCGTGCTGGGAATGGCCGAAAAACGGGACCCCGAGCTGGCGCAGTGGATCGCCGAACACGTCAGCTTTCCCGGTACCATGGTTGACCGCATCGTGCCCGCCGCCACCGATGAGTCGCTGGCAGAAATTAGCGCGACGCTAGGCGTGGAAGACCCCTGCGCAATCAGCTGCGAACCCTTTATCCAGTGGGTCATTGAAGATAACTTTGTTGCCGGTCGCCCGGACTGGGAAACCGCGGGCGTCCAGATGACCGATGACGTTTTACCGTGGGAACAAATGAAGCTACGGATGCTCAACGGTAGCCACTCGTTTCTCGCCTGGCTTGGCTATCTGGCTGGCCATGCGCACATTAGCGACTGCATGCAGGATCCGATTTTCCGCAGCGCCGCCTACCACCTGATGCTTGACGAACAGGCGCCGACCTTATCCATTCAGGACGTTGACCTGACCGCGTACGCTGACAGCCTGATCGAGCGCTTCAGCAACCCGGCGCTGAAGCATCGCACCTGGCAAATCGCCATGGACGGTAGCCAGAAGCTGCCGCAACGTATGCTTGAGGGTATTCGCGTCCATCTCGCTCGGGGCAGCCGCTGGCCGCTGCTGGCGCTCGGCGTGGCCGGCTGGATGCGCTACGTCAGCGGTATTGACGATGCCGGAAATGCGATTGATATTCGCGATCCGCTGGCCGATAAGATGCAGAAACGGGTTTCTGCCAGCGATGAACACCAGCGCGTGGCGGCCCTGCTTACGCTTGAAGAGATCTTCGGCCGCGACCTGCCGCAGAACCCGCAGTTTGTCGCTCATATCACCGCCGCATGGCATCAGCTCGCCGCTTTTGGCGCGCGTCAGGCGATTGCCGGCACGCTGAACGCTTAACAATTTCTGCCTTTTAGCGGACAGATCCCCCTTCTGTCCGCGGTAAGACTTCTCTTTTCCCCTTTTTTTCGTCAGGATAGCGTAACTGTTACAACATTACATTTATCCTGGAGAAAAAGTGACCAAAACCAATTTGATCACGGGGTTTCTCGGCAGCGGCAAGACGACGTCGATTCTGCATCTGCTGGCCCATAAGCCCGCGGATGAAAAATGGGCCGTGCTGGTCAACGAGTTTGGTGAAGTGGGCATTGACGGCGCGCTGCTGGCGGAAAGCGGCGCGCTGCTCAAAGAGATCCCCGGCGGCTGCATGTGCTGCGTGAACGGTCTGCCGATGCAGGTCGGGCTCAACACCCTGCTGCGCCAGGGCAAACCCGATCGCCTGCTGATAGAACCCACCGGGCTTGGCCATCCTAAACAGATCCTCGATATGCTGACCGCCGCAATATACGAGCCGTGGATCGACCTGCGCGCCACCTTATGCGTGCTGGATCCGCGCCAGCTGCTGGACGAAAAAATAGTGACCAATGACAACTTTCGCGACCAGCTGGCCGCCGCTGACGTCATTATCAGTAATAAAGCCGACCGCGCAACGGAGGAAAGCCAACGCGCATTCGCCGCCTGGTGGCAGACCTATGCCGGCGATCGGCGGTTCGTCAGCGCCACGCGGGGGAATATCGACCCGGCACTGCTTGATTTGCCGCGCCGCAATCTTGCGCCGCTTCCCGCCAGCCCCGAACACGCGCACGGCCACGGGCGGAAACAGGGCCTTGCGGCACTGAGCCTCCCTGCCCATCAGCGCTGGCGTCGCAGCCTCAATAGCGGCCAGGGCTATCACGCCTGCGGCTGGATTTTTGACGCCGAAACCGTTTTCGCCACCGTGGCCCTGCTCGAATGGGCGCGTCTGGCGCCGGTCGGGCGCGTGAAAGGCGTGATGCGCATCGCGGAAGGAGTGGTACGCATCAACCGCCAGCAGCGCGATCTGCATATTGAGACGCAGAACGTTTCTCCCCCCGATAGCCGTATCGAGCTGATTGCCGATACCGAGACGGACTGGAACGCACTGCAGGCCTCCTTGTTGAGGATTCGTTTAAGTTAAGACGGCTATGGTTGCCGTCGTTTACCCAACACACGATAGTTATGATTAAAAATCGAATTCCCCTAATCCTGCTGCTGAACGCGGCGGGTGTTGCGCTTTTTTGTTCATGGTACCTTCCCGTTAACCATGGTTTCTGGAATCCGCTGGACTCGGCGATCTTCTATTTCTTTAACCACCTGGTTGGCGTGAGCACCGCTTACACCTGGCTGCTGGCGATTATCAACAACCGCGCATTTGATGCCTGCTCGCTACTGGCGATGGGCAGCCTGATGCTAAGCTTCTGGTTTAAAGAGCAGAGCGCCGGACGCCGCCGGGTGATTATCATCGGCCTGGCGATGCTGCTGGCCGCCGTCATCATCAATCAGCTTGCCCAGCACCTGATGCCGGTTAAGCGCGCCAGCCCTTCGCTCTCTTTTACCGATATCACCAAAGTGAGCGATGTGATCTCCTTCCCCACTAAAGATGCGTCTAAAGATAGCTTTCCAGGCGATCACGGTATGATGCTGCTGATTTTTGCATCATTTATGTGGCGCTATTTCGGTCGCCGGGCGTTTGCCATCGCGCTGGTCATATTCGTAGTGTTCGCTTTTCCACGCGTAATGATTGGCGCTCACTGGTTTACCGATATTGCCGTCGGCTCATTAACGGCGGTACTCATTGGCGCCCCCTGGGTATTGATGACCCCGCTGAGTGATAATGTCATTGCGTTATTTGAGCGTTATCTTCCGGGTAGAAAAACTAAAAATTAAATCTATCTTTACAATTAATTAATATCATTCATAAGGGATCGTTCTGGGTCCCTTTTTTTGTCCGCGCGTTTTTTCTCATCCGGCATCATCTTCCCGTCATAGTAATCATGTTAGAAATGAGTAAATTGCGTATTTTTTACCCATTGCTGTCGCTATTTTGCCCTTTGCCGATGATTCACTTTTTGTCGCAAAAATACTTATAAGAAAATGCGTAAAACCGCTCGCCATCCCCCGGTTGATCGGGTAACCTCAATCTCGTTTTGCCTCGTCAGCGACATCAATTCAGAGAATGAATAAATTTGTGCGTCAGTCCACAGTTTTATGCTTACGGAATTGTCTCATTGCGACCAGGTAATTAGGCTCTAACACGTTTGGCATTTTTTATAACGACATTGTCGTTAAGGACAACAAGGGATAACACACAGCATGGTCAAATCTCAGCCGATTTTGAGATATATCTTGCGGGTCGCCCCCGCGATTGCAGTTGCGGTTCTGCTTTCCGCGTGTAGTTCAAATAGTACCGCCAGGAATATGCATTCTGAGACGCTTGCTGTGGGTAGTGGCGATTTATCATCACTGCAAGCCTCTCAGGATGAATTTGAAACGATGGTCCGCAACCTGGACGTTAAGTCCCGCTTGATGGATCAATATGCCAGCTGGAAGGGCGTGCGTTACCGCCTCGGCGGCAGCACCCGTAAAGGCATCGATTGTTCCGCCTTTGTGCAACGGACTTTCCGTGAACAGTTTGGCCTGGAACTGCCGCGCTCGACTTCAGAGCAGCAGGATTCCGGAAAATCGATCAGCCGCGCGCAGCTGCGCACCGGTGATTTAGTTCTGTTCCGTGCAGGTTCCACGGGCCGCCATGTAGGGATCTACATCGGCAACAATCAGTTTGTTCATGCTTCCACCAGCAGCGGTGTGACGATTTCAAGCATGGATGAGCCGTACTGGAAAAAGCGCTATAACGAAGCGCGACGCGTTCTGAGCCGTTCGTAATCGTCTTCTGCCGTTGGTTAATCCCTTGGCCAACGAAAGAAATAAAAAAACACTGCCGAGGCGGTGTTTTTTTTTGCTCGCCAGCCAGGAAACTTCGTAAAATAAGCGATGTCTTTAAGCAGGGATAGAAAAAGCGATTTCTATCAGCCCCCTGGCGCAAATCAACAATACGGACTGACTATATAGCCTATGCCTACCCGTCATCTCGCTCCCCGGCGAAAAATCTGGCTGACCAGCATATGTGTTGGAATAGCCGTCGCCCTGCTGGCCGGTAGCATCCAGTTTATGGTGATTTATCACAACCGTGCGGAGCGTTTCGACGCCATTATTCACAACGTTCATACGTATCTGCAGGACTACTTTCACGATTTGAATCAGACGATTCAGGGCATGCAGCCGCTGGTCGATCAACCCTGTGAAAACGTTGCCTCAGGCTTAACCGCCCATGCGGCATTCAGCCCGAACGTCCGCGCCATCCTGCTGGTCAAAAATGGCCTTGCGTTTTGCTCCTCCGCCACAGGCGCTATGAACACGCCCTTAACCCAGCTCATTCCGCAGCTTAATCTTACTCAAGCGGTCGATATGGCGATTCTGCCCGGGACGCCAATGATGCCGAAAAGCGCCGCGCTGGCGCTGTGGGTCCGCAGCCCACACGGCGGGAAAGACGGTATTTTTGTCTCGATTAATGCCAACCTGACGCCCTATATTCTCTACTCAGCCCGACAGAATGATTTCAGCGGCCTGGCGCTGGCCATTAAGGACACCGCCATTTCCACCTTCAGCAACCAACTTATCGACCCGCAGACGCTGCTCTCGCCGCCCATTCGCCAGACGCAAATCGACGGCCTGCCGCTGAAGGTTTATCTCTACGCGAACAGCTGGCTGGCGGAGAATACGCAGTTTGCTCTGCTGCTGGGCGTCGTGTGCGGGCTGCTGGCCGGGCTTTTAAGCTACTACATCCTGACGATTAAATCGGACCCGCGCAAAGAGCTGCTGCTGGCGATCAAAAACGATCAGTTCTATGTGGTTTATCAACCGGTGGTGAGGTCAGAGACGCTGCGCATCAGCGGCGTTGAGGTGCTCATGCGCTGGCGACATCCCGTGGCCGGCGAGATCCCTCCCGATGTGTTTATCAACCTTGCTGAAACCCAGCAGATCATTATTCCGCTCACCCGCCATCTGTTAAAACTGATTGCGCAGGATGCGCCTGTTCTGCAAACGATCCTGCCCGCAGGGAGCAAGCTGGGGATAAATATCTCCCCCCTTCATCTGCACGCAGGCAGCTTTCAGCAGGACCTTCAGCACTTCGCCGCCGCCATGCCGGCCGGCCATTTTAGCGTGGTGCTGGAGATCACCGAGCGCGCGATGATCGATAAGAATCGCTCCTTAGGGAACTTCGACTGGCTGCACGAACAGGGCTTTGAAATTGCGATTGATGATTTTGGTACCGGCCATAGCGCGCTAATCTATCTGGAGCGCTATAACTTTGATTACCTGAAGATAGACCGCGGCTTCGTGCAGGCTATCGGCACTGAGACCGTCACCTCACCGGTGCTTGATGCCGTTATCACCCTGAGCCGCCGCCTGAAGCTCACCACGGTCGCTGAAGGGGTGGAAACGCAGGAACAAGCGGAATGGCTGCGCGACCACGGGGTAAACTATTTACAGGGCTACTGGTTAAGCCGGCCGCTGACGCTGGACGCGCTGATCGCCGCCCATGATGAACCGGCGAAATATTTCACAAGCCGCTAAGGGTCCTTTATTATTTGCTATCAAAGGTCAGGCCGCTTCAGGTCTGACATTGGAGGGCGACATCCTGGTTATTTTTGCACGCATCAGCCTGATCCTGCTGACCTTATTTAGCCTGCAGAGCCAGGCGCAAACGATTAAAGAGAGCGACAGGTTCGCTATTATCGGCGAACCGAAATACGCCGCGGGCTTTGACCATTACGATTATGCCAACCCCGCCGCGCCTAAAGGCGGGGCGATTACCCTCGCGGCCATCGGTACTTTTGATAATTTCAATCGCTACGCCATGCGCGGCAACCCCGGTATCCGTACCGAAAGCTTATACGACACGCTATTCACCACCTCTGATGATGAGCCCGGCAGCTACTATCCGCTGATCGCCGAGCATACGCGCTATGCCGATGATTTTTCATGGATGGAGATCGCGCTCAATCCCCGCGCCCGCTATCACGATGGCAGCCCCGTCACCGCCAGCGATGTCGCGTTTACCTTCCAGAAGTTTATGACCGAAGGGGTGCCGCAGTTTCGCCTCTATTATAAAGGCACCACCGTAAAAGCCATCGCTCCGCTCACCGTACGCATTGATTTAGCCAAACCGGGCAAAGAGAACATGCTTAGCCTGATGACGCTACCGGTGATGCCGGAAAAATTCTGGAAAAACCATAAACTCAGCGACCCGCTATCCGCCCCACCGCTGGCCAGCGGCCCGTATCGCATCACCGCCTGGCGCATGGGCCAGTACATTACCTACTCGCGGGTTAAGGACTACTGGGCCGCCGACTTACCGGTCAACCGCGGGCGCTGGAATTTCGATACGCTGCGCTACGACTATTACCTGGACGACAACGTCGCTTTCGAAGCCTTTAAGGCCGGCGCCGTCGACCGTCGCGAAGAGAACGTTGCCAAGAACTGGGCTACCCGCTACGTCGGGCGCAATTTTACCCACGGCTATATCGTTAAAGATGAATACACCAACACCTCGGCGCAGAATACGCAGTGGCTGGCCTTTAACATTCAGCGCCCGGTATTTTCCGACCGCCGGGTACGCGAAGCCATTACCCTCGCCTTTGATTTTGAATGGATGAATAAGGCGCTGTTTTATCACTCCTACAGCCGCGCCAACAGCTTCTTTCAGAATACCGAATACGCGGCGCGCGATTATCCGGATGCCGACGAGCTGGCGCTGTTAACGCCGCTGAAAAAAGAGATCCCGGCCGAAGTTTTCACGCAGATATACCGCCCCCCGGTTTCCAGCGGCGATGGTTTCGAACGCGCAAACTTGCTGAAGGCGGATGCCATCCTTAACCAGGCGGGATGGATAGTGAAAAACCAGCGGCGGGTTAATGCGAAGAGCGGCAAACCGTTACGCTTTGAGCTGCTGCTTCCTTCCGGCAGCAGCGATCGCTGGGTCCTGCCCTTCCAGCACAACCTCCAGCGGCTCGGCATCGTCATGGATATTCGCCAGGTCGACAACTCCCAGTATAGTAACCGCAAGCGCAGCCGGGATTACGACATGATGCCCAACGTCTGGCGCGCCACGCCCTGGCCCGGCACCGACCTGCAAGTCTCCTGGGACTCCGAATATATTAACTCCAGCTATAACGCCTCAGGGGTACAAAGCCCGGCCGTCGACCGGCTCATCGCGCAGATTATTCGCTGGCAGGGTAATAAAGAAAAGCTGCTGCCGCTGGGCCGGGCTCTCGACCGCGTGCTGACCTGGAACTATTACATGCTGCCGATGTGGTATATGGCGCAGGACCGAACCGCATACTGGGACAAATTCTCCTTCCCGCAGACCCGCGCGGTCTACTCCTCCGGTTTCGAAAACTGGTGGTACGACGCAAGCAAAGCGGCCAGACTCCCCGCGGACAGACGCTAAGGAATTAAGATGGGTGCATATCTGCTCCGCCGACTACTGCTCATCATCCCCACCCTGTGGGCGATTATCACCATTAACTTTTTTATTGTGCAGATCGCGCCCGGCGGTCCGGTCGATCAGGCGATCGCGGCGATTGAGTTCGGCGACCGCGGCGGCTTGCCCGGCGCCGGAGATGGCGGCATGGCCGCCAGCCATGCGCGTACCGGGGTCAGCAACATCAGCGATGGGCACTATCGCGGCGGGCGCGGGCTGGACCCGGAGGTGATTGCTGAGATAACCCACCGCTACGGCTTTGATAAGCCGCTGCACGAGCGTTATTTTAAAATGCTCGGTGATTATCTGCGCTTTGATTTTGGCGATAGCCTGTTTCGCAGCTCATCGGTACTGCAGCTGATTAAAGACAGCCTGCCGGTCTCAATCACCCTGGGCCTGTGGAGTACGCTCATCATCTACCTGGTGTCGATTCCGTTGGGGATCCGTAAAGCGGTCAGCAACGGCAGCCATTTTGACGTCTGGAGCAGTACGCTGATTATTATCGGCTATGCCATCCCGGCGTTCCTGTTTGCCATTTTGCTGATCGTTATCTTTGCCGGCGGCAGCTATTTCGATCTCTTTCCGCTGCGCGGGCTGGTGTCAGCCAACTTCGACAGCCTGCCCTGGTACCAAAAAATCCTCGACTATCTCTGGCATATCACCCTACCGGTGCTGGCAACGGTGATCGGCGGTTTTGCCGCCCTCACGATGCTGACCAAAAACAGCTTTCTTGATGAAATCCGCAAGCAGTACGTGGTTACCGCACGCGCCAAGGGCGTCAGCGAAAAGCAGATCCTTTGGGGCCACGTGTTTCGCAACGCGATGCTGCTGGTGATTGCCGGTTTCCCGGCCACCTTTATCAGTATGTTTTTTACCGGCTCGCTGCTGATTGAGGTGATGTTCTCGCTAAACGGACTGGGGCTGCTGGGCTATGAGGCCACCGTATCTCGCGATTACCCGGTCATGTTCGGCACGCTGTATATTTTTACCCTGATTGGCCTGCTGCTGAATATCATCAGCGATATCAGCTATACGCTGGTCGATCCGCGAATCGATTTTGAGGGCCGCTAATGACATTTTTTAGTCCCGTCAATCAGGCCCGCTGGGCGCGTTTTCGCCACAACCGCCGCGGCTACTGGTCGCTATGGCTCTTTTTAGCGCTTTTCGCCTGTAGCCTGTGCGCAGAGCTTATTGCTAACGATAAGCCGCTGCTGGTCCAGTACCGCGGCAGCTTCTACGTTCCGCTCCTGAAAAACTACAGTGAGACCACCTTCGGCGGCAGCTTTGCCACCGCCGCCGACTATCAGGACCCGTGGCTGCAAAAACGGCTGGCGGATAACGGCTGGGCCCTGTGGGCGCCGGTTCGTTTCGGCGCGACGACCATTAATTTCGCCACCGACGCGCCCTTCCCTTCGCCGCCGTCAGGACAGAACTGGCTGGGCACCGATGCCAACGGCGGGGACGTGCTGGCGCGTATTCTGTACGGCACGCGCATTTCCATTCTCTTTGGACTGCTGCTGACCTTCTTCTCCAGCGTACTGGGGGTGATGGCCGGTGCCGTTCAGGGGTATTACGGCGGGAAGATTGACCTCTGGGGGCAGCGGTTTATCGAAGTCTGGTCGGGAATGCCGACGCTGTTTCTGATTATCCTGCTCTCAAGCGTTGTACAGGCCAACTTCTGGTGGCTGCTGGCCATTACCGTGCTGTTCGGCTGGATGACGCTGGTCGGCGTGGTCCGGGCTGAGTTCCTGCGCACCCGTAACTATGATTATATCCGCGCCGCGCAGGCGCTCGGCGTCAGCGATCGCGCCATTATTCTGCGCCATATGCTGCCTAACGCCATGGTCGCCACCCTGACCTTCCTGCCGTTCATTCTGTGCAGTTCGATAACCACCCTGACCTCGCTCGATTTCCTCGGTTTTGGCCTGCCGCTGGGCTCCCCTTCGCTGGGCGAACTGCTGTTGCAGGGTAAAAACAACCTGCAGGCGCCCTGGCTGGGCATCGCCGCTTTTCTGTCGGTGGCGGTCCTGCTGACGTTATTGATTTTTATTGGTGAAGCGGTTCGCGACGCCTTTGACCCAAGCAAGGCGGTGTAGCATGACGCAACCTTTGTTAGATATCGATAACCTCTCCATCGCCTTTCGCCAGCAGGGTGAAACTACCCCCGTCGTCAGCGAACTGTCGCTGCAGATTGCCGTCGGCGAGACCCTGGCGCTGGTCGGCGAGTCCGGCTCCGGGAAGAGCGTGACCGCGCTATCGGTGCTGCGGCTACTCCCGTCGCCGCCGGTCAGCTATCCTGCCGGCGACATCCGTTTTCACGGCCAGTCGCTGCTGCACGCGGATGAACGCACCCTGCGCGGCGTGCGCGGTAACCGCATTGCGATGATCTTTCAGGAGCCGATGGTTTCGCTTAATCCACTGCATACTCTGGAAAAACAGCTGTACGAAGTGCTCTCTTTGCATCGCGGGATGCGCAAAGAAGCGGCGCGCGGGGAAATCCTCGACTGCCTCGATCGCGTCGGCATCCGCAACGCGCCCCGGCGGCTGGCCGACTATCCCCATCAGCTTTCCGGCGGCGAGCGCCAGCGGGTGATGATCGCCATGGCGCTGTTAACCCGCCCGGAGCTGCTTATCGCCGACGAACCCACCACCGCGCTGGACGTGTCGGTGCAGGCGCAAATCCTCACGCTGCTGCGGGAGCTGAAGCAAGAGTTGAATATGGGGCTGCTGTTTATCACCCATAATCTGAGCATCGTTCGTCAGCTCGCCGACCGCGTCGCGGTGATGCAGAACGGCCGCTGCGTGGAACAAAACGGCTGCCGGGCGCTGTTTTCCGCCCCCGAACACCCTTATACCCGCCGCCTGCTGGATAGCGAGCCGTCGGGCGATCCCGTCCCGCTCGCACCCGATGCCCCGGTGTTGCTGCGGGCGGAAAATTTGACTATCGCTTTCCCGATACGTAAAGGTCTGCTGCGGCGAGTTGTCGATCATAACCGGGTCGTTAACGCCCTCAGCTTTCATTTGCGCGCGGGAGAAACGCTGGGGCTGGTCGGCGAGTCCGGATCGGGCAAAAGCACCACCGGGCTGGCGCTTCTGCGTCTGATTCATTCCGATGGCGCGATCGCCTTTGACGGTGAGGCGCTTCAGGGACGTAATCGCCGGCAGATGCTGCCGCTGCGTCGTCGCATGCAGGTGGTCTTTCAGGATCCTAACTCATCGCTAAACCCGCGGCTCAACGTGCTGCAAATTATCGAAGAGGGATTGCGCGTCCATCAACCGACGCTCGCGCCGGCCGAACGGGAGCAGGCGGTGATTCAGGTGATGCAGGAGGTCGGCCTCGATCCATACTCACGGCATCGCTACCCTGCCGCCTTCTCCGGCGGCCAGCGTCAGCGCATCGCGATCGCCAGGGCGCTGGTCGTCAAACCGCAGCTTATCGTGCTGGATGAGCCCACCTCATCGCTGGATAAAACCGTGCAAGCGCAAATCCTCGCGCTGCTGAAGGCGTTACAGCAAAAGCATCAGCTGGCCTATATTTTTATCAGCCATGATTTACGCGTCGTGCGGGCGTTGTGTCATCAGGTGATGGTGCTGCGGCAGGGAGAAGTCGTCGAGCAGGGTGAGTGCGAGCGCGTATTTACCGCTCCGCAGCAGGAGTATACCCGTCAGCTGCTGGCGTTAAGCTGACGGTCAGAAGGGATTGTTGCCGGAGAAAGGTTCCGCAATCGCCACGCCGAAATTTTTCAGGCGGCAGGTTGCAGCGAATTCGTCCTGACGGTTAACAAACAGGCACGGTTCCCCTTCGCATTCAACGACAGAGCTGTCGACCTCGATGTCGCTAAGCGCCTGGCTGAGCTTATGCATGACCGGCCACGCGCTTTCGCCATCGGGGCTGAGTAATTTCAACGCCACGAGGCTGTTTTCGCTCTGGGCGCCGTTTTGCGGAATCGGTTCAACTCTTGAACCTGCAAAACCGGCCAGCCAGCGATAGCTCTGCGGCAGACGGTGTACGATAGAGAGTTGCAGTGTATTCACGTGTTTACCCCGGAAGCAAAATACTTCACAATAATTTTACATCAATACTAACACATTATTGACAACCAGTCCTCTTCCTGCACAGAAAACGCTTACACCAGTGGCATAGCCGTGTTATTGGTTTGTAATGTAAAAGTTTATAATTGTGCAGATGGAACATCTTCGGGCTATATGTACCCGTTTCTGTGATCTAAAACAACTTTTTTATCGCAATCATGCGACTTTTTGAACGATTTGATTTTACATAAAATAAACAAATCGCTGAACAGAGAAGCCAGATTTGGTTGACATGCATCAAAAAAAGGGGCGATATCGCCCCCTGAAAGTCGCTTAGCGCGCGGCTTTGCGCCGTCGGCTGGCGTAGAGGTAAAAGAGGATGGAGCTGCTGGCGCAGAAGGCGATAGAAATCAGCATTGGCCAGGCGGTGGTAAACGTCGCCATCGACAGCAGCGCGCCGACAATGGCGCCAATCCCGAAACGGAACGTCCCTGCCAGCGAGGAAGCGGTCCCGGCCATATGCGGAAACTCATCGAGAATCACCGCCATCGCGTTAGAGGAGACCATCGAAACGCAGCCGATGAACGCCGCCACGCCAAACACCAGCGCCCAGAACCCCACGCCAAACAGCGCGCACACGACCATCCACGCCGCCATCGCAAACTGGATCCATAGCCCGGCGCGGAACATGTTCAGCGCCCCAACCCGCCGCACAAAACGGCTGTTGATCATGGTCATGACAAACAGGAAGACGACGTTCAGCGCAAAATAGTAGCCAAAGTGCTGCGGTGAAACGTGGTTGATATTGATATAGACAAACGGGCCGGCGCTCAGAAACGAGAACATCCCGGCGAAGCTGAAACCGCTTGCCAGCATATAGCTCAGCACCCGCTTGTGGCGAAACAGCGTCGCGAAGTTGCCGAGCGTAGTGCGAATATGAAATTTCTGCCGGCGTTCCGGCGGCAGGGTCTCGCTAATAAAGAAGGCGATCATCGCCGAGGCTAATAGCGCCGCCACCGCGAGGATCCAGAAGATCGCATGCCAGCTAAACCACACCAGCACCGCTCCGCCGACCATCGGCGCCACCAGCGGCGCGACGGTGGTCACCAGCATGACGAACGACATCATCCGCGAGAACTCTTCCTTGGGATAGATATCGCGCATCAGGGCGTTAATCACCACGCTCGCCGCCGCGGCCGCCAGGCCGTGGAAAAAGCGCATGGTGATCAGCATATCGATAGTCTGCGACAGCGCGCAGGCCACCGCCGCCGCGGCAAAAACCAACGTACCGCCCAGTATCACCGGTTTACGCCCCATGCTGTCCGCCATTGGGCCATATAAAAGCTGGCCCAGGGCAAAGCCCAGAATATAGGTACTGAGCGTCATCTGCGCGCTGCCGTCCGGCACATTAAACTGCGCCGCAATCACCGGCAGCGCCGGAAGATACATATCAATCGACAGCGGCATTAACATGGCCAGCAGGCCAAGAATAAACACAATCCCTAATGAAGAATTCTGCTTTGCCGTCACGTTTTACTCCGCGCATGTTGGCCGCCAACGCTGGCAATTTCTTCTGCCGTCAGCGGACGATATTCACCCGGCGCCAGCGACGCATCAAGCGCGATATCGCCAATACGTTCGCGATGCAGGCCAATCACATGATTCCCCACCGCGGCAAACATCCGCTTCACCTGATGGTAGCGCCCTTCGCTAATGGTCAGGCGGACTTCGGTCGGCGTCACCACTTCCAGCACCGCCGGTTTGGTCAGGTCTTTCTCATTATGCAGCTGAACGCCTTTGGCAAACTGCTCGGCGGTGGACTCATCCAGCGGATTTTCCAGCGTCACCAGATAGGTTTTTTCGCAATGGTGGCGTGGGGAAGTAATGCGGTGCGACCACTGGCCATCGTCGGTCATCAATACCAGTCCGGTGGTGTCGATATCCAGACGCCCCGCGGCATGCAGCTTGTGCGCCACCGGCTCGTCGAGGAAATAAAGGACCGTCGGATGATCCGGATCCTCGGTGGAACAAACGTAACCCTGCGGCTTGTTGAGCATAAAGTAGCGCGGGCCGGTCTGCTGAACCAGCGTATTGCCGTCATACTCGACGTCATGCTCCGGCAGAAGCTTGAAGGAGGAGTCTTTTACAATGTCGCCGTCCACGGTAACGCGGCTGCCGCGGATTTCACGCCCGGCAATAGCCCGGCTAACGCCAAGTTGCTGAGCGATAAACTTATCAAGTCGCATGAGATTTTTTTAGCCTGTACAAGTGCTGGAGCGGGCAACGCGCCCGAAAAAGAAGAATTTCATGGGGTAGTATAACGGGCTATTAACACCACTCAAGGGAAAAGATTCGTGGCATACTATTCGCGAGTTAATTAACCGCCATAAATTCATGACATTTACATTACGTCCCTACCAAAAAGAGGCGGTCGACGCGACGCTCGCCTGGTTTCGCCGCCATCATGAACCTGCTGCGATTGTGCTGCCGACAGGCGCAGGTAAAAGCCTGGTTATCGCCGAACTTGCGCGCCTGGCGCGCGGTCGCGTGCTGGTGCTGGCGCACGTTAAAGAGCTGGTGGCGCAGAACCAGGCCAAGTATTGCGCGCTCGGCCTGGAAGCGGATATTTTCGCCGCGGGCCTCAAGCGTAAAGAGAGCCACGGTAAAGTGGTCTTTGGCAGCGTGCAGTCGGTCGCCCGCAACCTCGACCAGTTTCAGGGCGAGTTTTCGCTGCTGATCGTCGACGAGTGCCACCGCATCAGCGACGATGATGACAGCCAGTATCAGCAGATTATCAGCCACCTTCAGCAGGTCAATCCACACCTGCGCCTGCTGGGGCTGACCGCGACGCCTTTTCGCCTCGGTAAGGGGTGGATTTACCAGTTCCACTACCACGGCATGGTGCGCGGCGATGAAAACGCGCTATTTCGCGACTGCATCTACGAGCTGCCGCTGCGCTATATGATTAAGAACGGCTACCTGACACCGCCGGAGCGGCTGGATATGCCGGTGGTTCAATATGACTTCAGCCGCCTGCAGTCGCAAAGTAACGGCCTGTTCAGCGAGGCTGATTTAAACCACGAACTGAAAAAACAGCAGCGCGTCACGCCGCATATCGTCAGCCAAATCGTTGAATTCGCCCAAACGCGCAAAGGGGCGATGATTTTCGCCGCCACCGTTGAACACGCCCGCGAAGTGACCGGGTTGCTTCCGCAGGGCGAAGCGGCCTTAATCACCGGTGAAACGCCGGGGCCGGAGCGCGATCGCATCATCGACGCGTTTAAAGCTCAGCAGTACCGCTATCTGGTTAACGTCGCGGTACTGACGACCGGCTTTGATGCGCCGCATGTCGATCTGATCGCCATCCTGCGCCCGACCGAGTCGGTGAGCCTTTACCAACAGATCGTCGGCCGCGGCCTGCGCCTGGCGCCGGGTAAAACGGACTGCCTGATTCTCGATTACGCCGGTAATCCGCACGACCTTTACGCGCCTGAAGTGGGAACGCCGAAGGGTAAAAGCGACAACGTGCCGGTCCAGGTTTTTTGCCCGGCATGCGGTTTCGCCAATACGTTCTGGGGGAAAACCACCGCCGACGGCACGCTGATTGAACACTTTGGCCGCCGCTGCCAGGGCTGGTTTGAGGATGATGAAGGCCATCGCGAGCAGTGTGATTTTCGTTTTCGCTTTAAAAACTGCCCGCAGTGTAACGCGGAAAACGATATCGCCGCCCGCCGCTGCCGCGAGTGCGATACCATTCTGGTCGACCCCGACGACATGCTGAAAGCCGCGCTGAAGCTTAAAGATGCGCTGGTGCTGCGCTGTAGCGGTATGGATCTGCAGCACGGCGCGGATGATAAAGGCGCCTGGCTAAAAATCACCTATTACGATGAAGATGGCGCGGATGTTAGTGAGCGCTTCCGACTGCATACGCCCGCCCAGCGCACCGCCTTTGAGCAGCTCTTTATCCGCCCGCATACCCGAACGCCGGGCGTACCGCTGCGCTGGATAACGCCCGCCGATATCCTCGCCCAGCAGGCGCTTCTGCGCCATCCGGACTTTGTCGTGGCGCGCATGAAGGGGCAATACTGGCAGGTGCGGGAGAAAGTATTTGATTATCAGGGCCGATTCCGCCGGGCCAACGAACTACGCTAATCGTCCTCACGTCTGAGGTTTTGGTTGCTGCAAACACCTATGGCGGCTATAATGCCGCCCGCTTTTGCATTCGCAAAGCAGATAATCTGCCTGCTGCTGGGTCGCCTGTAGCAGGATTTATATATAGAGAGACATCAATGTTTACTATCAACGCAGAAGTACGTAAAGAGCAGGGTAAGGGTGCGAGCCGCCGCCTGCGTGCAGCTAACAAATTCCCGGCCATCATCTATGGCGGCGAAGCTGCGCCAGTAGCAATCGAACTGGATCACGACAAAGTGTGGAACATGCAGACCAACGCTGAGTTCTACAACGAAGTTCTGACCATCGTTGTTGATGGCAAAGAAGAGAAAGTTAAAGCTCAGGCTGTTCAGCGTCACCCGTTCAAGCCGAAGCTGTCCCACATCGACTTCGTTCGCGCTTAATCGCTCGCTGAAAGTTGTATGGCAAGCGCCCCGCTCCGCAAGGTTCGGGGCGTTTTGTTTATCAGCCGAGTAGCGTTGACCTGTTCAGCGCCAGATGCTGCAACAGCATAATCGTTTTCGCATCGACGATTTCCCCTTCGCGAATAGCCTGCAACGCTTTTTCCAGCGGCCACTCCAGCACCTCAATATCTTCCCCTTCCGTCGCCAGGCCGCCACCGTCGCCGCGCCGATCGTCGGCAGAGTATTCGGCAATGAAAAAGTAAAGCTTCTCCGTCACCGAACCGGGGCTCATGTAAGCGGTGAATACCGGCTCTATGCGCGTGACGCGAAAACCGGTCTCCTCTTCGGCTTCGGCAACGATGCGCGCCTCAGGAGAAGCGTTATCCAGCAGTCCGGCGGCAGCTTCGATCAAAAATCCATCATGGCCGTTAATCCACACCGGAAAGCGAAACTGGCGAACCAGCACTACCGTTTGCTTTTCACGATTGTAGAGCAGGATCACCGCGCCGTTGCCGCGATCGTAAGCTTCCCGGCTCTGCTCCTGCCAGCGCCCGTCACGGCGCAGTAGTTCAAAGGTATATTTCTTGAGCGTGTACCAGTTGTCCGATAATAGCGTTTCGCGGATATGGCGAACGCGCGGTGCGTCAGCGTGCATGTTTTTCCCCTTTTAGGTGACAGCGAGCAACATAACATGCATAATCGTGCACAAACAAGATCACTCATGAAGGTATTTTGATGCTCGCCAGCCAGAGAAAACAGCAGATTTTGCAGATCCTCGCCGAGGAAAAACAGGTGATGTCCGGAGATCTCAGCCAGCGCTTTAGCGTATCAGAGGACTCCATTCGCCGGGATCTGCGGGAGCTGGCCGCGGAAGGCAAGCTGCAGCGCGTCCACGGCGGCGCGCTGCCGGTTTCCGAAGCCATCGCGCCTATTGAAACAAGAAAGAACGTGCAAATCGCCTCAAAGCAGAGCATTGCCCAGCGCGCGGTTGAGCTCATTCAGCCCGGTCAGGTGGTGATTGTTGACGGCGGCACCACCACCGGGGAGATGATGCGCCTGCTGCCGGATAACCTCGCGTGTACCGTGGTCACCCATAGCCCGGGGATTGCCGTCGCGCTGGTGCAAAAACCGCTCATCGAGGTGATTTTGATCGGCGGCCGGTTGTTTAAACATTCCGTCGTCAGCGTCGGGTCTGCGGCCCTCGAGAGTATTTCCCGTATCAACGCCGATCTGTTTTTTATGGGCGTCACCGGCGTTCACCCCCGGGCGGGATTCACCACCGGTGACTATGAAGAAGCGGGCATTAAACGCGCGCTGGCGGCGCGGGCTGCCGAAACGGTGGTGATGGCGTCACAAGAAAAGCTTAACTCCGCGTCGGCCTTTGCCATCGGCGAGCTGGGGGCAGCCAGTACGCTGATCGTGGATACGACCCTGGACGAGGCGCTGCGACAGCAGCTAACCCTGGCGGGTGTAGAAATCCTCTACGCCCTGTAATACGGGTTCAGGCAAAAAAAATCCCGACTCGACGTCGGGATTTTGTGCATTAATTTCCGCCAGAAGTACGGCGCTGTAGCTGGTCGCGCAGGTTCGGCGGCGTGCCTTTAATGGTTAAGGTATCCGTAGCCGGATCCCAGAACACCCGCTCGCCCAGCAGCATAGCGTCAAAATTAATGGTTAACCCGCCGCCGCTGCCGGCAAACTTGGTTAACTGACGCAGCGTGCTGCGATCCGCCGGGAAGCTCTCTTCCAGCTCGTAGCCTTGTTCGGCGGTAAATTCCTGAAAGGTTTTCTCGCTGACGCCCGCCAGCTCTTTCGACAGCGACTCCAGCTCGATTTCCTCACCGGCCTGCAGCTGCTCGTTGCAGTAGCTGTATACCTGCTGGCGCACGTTTTGACGTTCAGATTTATCCAGCTGCGCATCGGCGGCGAAATCATCAAGCGCCTGCAGCAGGCCGCGGTTCTGCGCTTTGGCGTTCAGCCCTTCGCTGGCGCCGAGGAAATCCATAAAGAAATCCGCCACCTTGCGCCCTACCCGCCCCTTCAGGAAGGTCAGATAGCGCGTTGACTCCGGGTTGGTTTCCCACTCGGTTAAATCAATACGCGCGACGATATCCGCGTGATTGATGTCCAGATAATGGGTGGAGCTGATATCCAGCTCTTCGTTGACGCGCATGCTGCTTAGGTTGTTCAGCACCGCCACCATCAGATATTCCACCGCCAGATAACGATACTGGCAAAACAGCACAATACCGCCTTCTGCAAAGGGATATTTTGCCAGTTCGTCGCGCAGGCGCCCGGTAGCGGCGCGGCTAAACGGCAGGAACGCTTCTTCGCCCTTACGCTGCCCGCGCAGCGCCTGCGCCAGCTCGCTCTCTTCATTAAACAGGCCGTAGGCTTTATTTTTTGCGCTGTAGACACGATGCAGTTCGGCCATCATCTCGACAACCGTCTCCGTCGGCTCCAGCAACGATTCGCGCAGCACCAGCTCCAGATTTTGTTCATCACGTTTGATTAACTGATGCAGGGCAATCTGGTCGATATCCAGACTCATGTTAAACTCTCCTTTTAGACCGGGCGGTATTCAACCACCGCGGGGGCAACGACGCAACCGCCGCGTGACTCTTTGCGAGCGAAGCCGCGCGCTTTTGCGTCGTGGCGAAAAAATGCGGAAAAAAAGCTGCTGCTACGGTAATATGTTGCCCTTTCACGAACAAACAGATTTTGAGTTTATGCCGCAATTATCCCGCTATAGCGATGAACACGTCGAACAGCTGCTCAGCGAGCTGACGAGCGTTCTGGAAACACATAAAGCGCCCGTTGACCTTTCACTGATGGTTCTGGGCAATATGGTGACTAACCTGATCAACAGTAGCGTCGCGCCGGCGCAGCGTCAGGCCATCGCCCGTTCTTTTGCCCAGGCGCTGCAGTCATCTATCAACGACGATCCAGCGCACTAAGGATAACGAACAACAGTATATGGTGACTCTTCGTCAGCCCTACCGAGAAAAAGTCTCCCAGATGGTCAGCTGGGGGCACTGGTTCGCCCTTTTCAACATGTTGTTGGCTATGGTGCTCGGCAGTCGCTATCTGTTTGTCGCCGACTGGCCAACGACGCTTGCCGGACGCCTCTTTTCGTACGTCAGCCTCGTTGGTCACTTCAGCTTCCTGGTCTTTACCAGCTACGTGCTGATTCTTTTCCCGCTGACTTTTATCGTCGTCTCTCAGCGCTTAATGCGCTTTATCTCGGTTATTCTGGCGACCGTGGGCATGACGCTGCTGCTAATCGACAGCGAAGTTTTCACCCGTTTCCACCTGCATCTTAATCCCTTTGTCTGGGAACTGGTTATCAACCCCGACCAGAACGAGATGGCGCGCGACTGGCAGCTGATGTTTATCAGCGTACCGATCATTTTCCTGCTGGAAATGCTCTTCGCGACCTGGAGCTGGCAGAAGCTGCGCAGCCTGACGCGTCGCCGCCACTACGCCCGACCCGTTGCCTGGTTCTTCTTTATCTCCTTTATCAGTAGCCATCTGGTCTATATCTGGGCGGATGCCAACTTCTATCGTCCGATCACCATGCAGCGGGCCAACCTGCCGCTCTCCTATCCGATGACGGCGCGCCGTTTCCTGGAAAAACATGGCCTGCTCGACGCGCAGGACTACCAGCGCCGTCTGGTGGAACAAGGCGCGCCAGAAGCCGTCTCGGTGCAATATCCGCTGAGCGATCTGCGTTATCGCGATCTCGGTACCGGTTATAACGTGCTGCTGATTACCGTTGATAACCTTAATTATTCGCGCTTTGAGAAAAACATGCCGGCGCTGGCCGGGTTCGCGAAAGACAACGTGAACTTTACCCAGCACATGAGCTCCGGCAACACCGCTGACAGCGGCATGTTTGGCCTGTTCTACGGTATTTCCCCGAGCTATATGGACGGCGTTCTGTCTGCGCGTATCCCCGCGGCGCTGATTACGTCGCTGAATCAGCAGGGCTATCAGCTGGGCCTGTTCTCATCAGATGGCTTTAGCAGCCCGCTCTACCGTCAGGCGCTGCTGTCCGATTTCTCACTGCCCGTCGCGAAAGCGCAAAGCGACGAGCAGACGGCAAACCAGTGGATTAACTGGCTGGACCGCTACGCCCAGGATGAAAACCGCTGGTTCTCGTGGGTTTCGCTCAACGGCACTACCTTTGACGACGGGCAGCAGCAAAACTTCGTCCGCCGCTACGGTAACGCCGCGGGCGCGGTCGATACGCAAATTGGCCGCGTGCTGAACGCGCTGCGGGAAGCGGGCAAGCTGGACAACACGGTGGTTATCGTGACCGCGGGCCGTGGAATGCCGCTGAACCCGCAGCATGAGCAGTTTGGCTGGTCGCGCGAGCAGCTGCAGGTTCCCTTAGTGATCCATTGGCCGGGCACGCCGGCTCAGGAGATCGCGACGCTGACCGATAATAAAGACGTGATGACAACGCTGATGCAGCGTTTGCTCCACGTCTCTACCCCGGCCAACGAGTATTCGCAAGGTGAGGATCTGTTTAGCGCCGCCCGCCGTCGTGCCTGGGTCACCGCGGCCAATAGCGATACGCTGGCCATTACCACGCCGAAATTCACGGTTGTGCTTAATCACAACGGCACTTACAGAACGTGGAACAGCGACGGCGAGAAAATTAACGATCAAAAACCGCAGCTCAGCTTGCTGCTGCAGGTGCTGACCGATGAAAAACGCTTTATCGCTAACTGATTGATTATTTATAAATCAATCAGTCATTTCCCGGCTTGCATTCGCTTGGGGAACGGGTAATATTGTTCCCCACGAATCGGCACGTAGCGCAGCCTGGTAGCGCACCGTCATGGGGTGTCGGGGGTCGGAGGTTCAAATCCTCTCGTGCCGACCAAATTATTCACCGATTAAATCGGTAACCCCTTAAGAACCCGCACTCTCACAGAGTTTGCGGGTTTTTTAATGTCATATTTCCACCCTGTTCTAAGCGAAACGCTACCGCGACTCTGATTGTAAATCCCGGAAAAACCTCTATTATTTGACTGTACACGTCATTTTTCTGAAGGATTTACATGAGAGTTAATGGACTTACGAAAGGATTTTTCATCCTGATCGTGCTGATCGTCACCCTTGCTTTTTTCGACGTTCTCTCCCCCTATTATTCAGCCATTTTATGGGCGGCAATTCTGGCGGTGATCTTCCACCCGGTGAAGAACAAACTGCGCGATCGGCTCGGCGAGCGTAACGGCCTGGCGGCGTTTCTGACAATAGTGATTATCTGTCTGATCGTGTTTACCCCGCTGGCGATCATCCTCTCGTCGCTGGCCTTCGAGCTCAACGTGGTTTACACCAAACTGCAGCATAACGATACCCAGTTCCCGACCGTGGTAGCCAGCCTGTTTGCTCACCTGCCGGAATGGGCAAGGAGCTTCCTCTCAGAGCATAATCTTGATAGCGCGGAACAGATTCAGCGGCAGCTTTCGGACGTTGCGCTTAAAGGAGGCCAGTACCTTGCCGGTAGCGCATTCCTGATTGGTAAAGGCACGTTCGGTTTTACCATCAGCTTCGGCATCATGCTTTATCTGCTGTTTTTCCTGCTAAAAGATGGTCCGTACCTGGTCAGGCTGATTCTGGAATCCCTGCCGCTATCAAATCACGTGAAGCAGCATCTTTTCGCCAAATTTGCCGCCGTCGCCAGGGCGACGGTCAAAGGCACCGTGGCGGTCGCGCTCGCCCAGGGCGCACTTGGGGGACTGGCGTTCTGGATCGTGGGCATTGATGGCAGCATCCTGTGGGGCGCGCTGATGGCGTTTCTGTCGCTGATCCCGGCGGTGGGCTCGGCGATTATCTGGGTTCCTGCGGCGATCTATCTCTTCGCGACCGGTCAGCTCTGGCAGGGCGCGTTTATCGTCGGTTTCTTTGTAATCATCGTAGGCCTGGTTGATAACATTCTGCGACCTTTACTGGTGGGTAAAGATACCAAAATGCCGGACTACCTGATCCTGATCACCACGATCGGCGGAATGGAAATCTACGGCATCAACGGCTTTGTTATCGGCCCGCTGATCGCCGCCCTGTTTATCGCCTGCTGGAACCTGCTGTCCGGACGCGATCACGCCGGAAACATCGATGAGCTTGATGAGGATTTCTTAGAAGAGGGTAAAAATCACGAGGAGTAGCGGCCGGTATTGCACAACTTTACAGGCATAGAGCGGCATTCCTGTCAGGCAATGACCGGCACCTTAGCGGCTCTGTAATTAGTAAAACATCGCGGGGGCAGCGAGGTCAGGGGGATACCCCTTGCTCAACCGCGATGAAATCCCCTACCCCCGCACCAATAAGCAGAATTTATAACTGGTATCTGTGAAAATTTTGGTAAACGCCACTGCCCATCAACGTAACAAATGCTAACATTATGCTGTTTATGATTGATAACAAAGGATTACCCACGTGAAAAAAATCACTACGTTTGCTGCCTCCCTGCTGGCCGTTGCCTGCATGTCCACCAGCGCCGCTGCAGCTGAGCAGCCGCTGGAGAAGATCGCCCCGTTTCCAAAGGCGGAACAAGGGATGAAGCGTCAGGTGATTCAGCTGCCGCAGCAGCAGGATGAATCCGCATTGAAAGTCGAGCTGATGATTGGCCAGACGCTGGAAGTCGACTGCAACCGCCACCGCCTTGGCGGCCAGCTGGAAAGCAAAACCCTGGAAGGCTGGGGCTACGACTACTACGTATTTGATAAAGTGACGTCACCCGTCTCAACCATGATGGCCTGCCCGGATGGTAAAAAAGAGAAGCAGTTTGTGATGGCTGGCCTGGGCGATGCGGGCATGCTGCGCTATAACAGCAAGCTGCCGATCGTGGTTTATACCCCGGCGAATATCGACGTGAAATATCGTATCTGGAGAGCGGACGAAACCATCGGCGTAGCCGTTGAGCGTTAATGCCTGAAGAGTGAATCCGGCGGCCTGCGCCGCCGGAGAAGCGCTTACAGCGCGATGTCAGCGATAGGTTTCCCTTCCGGCAGCGGCTTTAGCGTCGCCTGCGGAACGTTATCAGCCTCAGTAAGCGGCTCATAGCGCAGTTCCAGCACTTCGCTGGTCCACGCCAGCGCCTTTTCAATTTCCGCTGCGTTGCCATCCAGACGCGTACCGTAGCTCGGGATAATCGCTTTCAGTTTCGCCTGCCACTCCGCTGAGTTGATCTTCTCTTTGAACACTTTCTCCATCAGCTGCAGCATGATTGGTGCCGCGGTGGAAGCACCCGGCGAGGCGCCCAACAGCGCGGCTACCGTGCCTTCATCATCGCTGACAACTTCGGTTCCCAGGCGCAGAACGCCGCCCTTATTCGCGTCGCGCTTGATAATCTGCACGCGCTGGCCGGCCTGCCATAAGCGCCAGTCTTCTTTGCGCGCTTCCGGATAGTACTCGCACAGCGCCGCGTGACGATCTTTGTCCTTTTGCAGCACCTGGCTAATCAGGTATTTTACCAGATCGAAGTTATCCAGCCCGACGTTGAGCATCGGCATGATATTCGACGTATTGGTGGAGGCCAGCAGATCCCAAAGCGAACCGTTTTTCAGGAAGCGGGTTGAGAAGGTCGCGAACGGCCCAAACAGCACCACGCGTTTGCCGTCGATAATACGGGTGTCGATGTGCGGAACCGACATCGGCGGCGCGCCCACTTCCGCCTGGCCGTAGACTTTAGCCAGATGGTGAGTCACCACTTCCGGGTTCTCACAAACCAGGAACTGACCGCCGACCGGGAAGCCCGCGTACTCCTTCGCCTGCGGAATACCGGTTTCCTGCAGCAGGGTCAGCGCGGCGCCGCCGGCGCCAATAAAGATAAATTTAGCTCTGATAACCCGTTTCTGGTGGCGATTGTTCGCATCCGCCAGCGTTACGCTCCAGCTCTTGTCGGCGTTGCGCTTAAAGCGACGGACCACGGTACCCAGCTGAAGCGAGAAATTATCATGGGTTTGCAGTCCGGCGATCAGCTGACGGGTAATTTCACCGTAGTTCACGTCGGTGCCGACTTCTGAGCGGGTCGCGGCCACCTTCTGCTGCGGATCGCGCCCTTCCATCACCAGCGGAGCCCACTCTTTAATTTGTTGATGATCTTCAGAGTAGCGGATACCGCGGAACAGCTCGCTTTGTTGTAACGCCGCATAGCGGGCGCGCAGGAAGTTCACGTTGTCTTCGCCCCACACGAAGCTCATGTGCGGCACGCTGTTAATAAAGGATTTAGGCTTTTTCAGAATGCCGCGGGTCACCTGGTGGGCCCAAAACTGACGAGAAATCTGGAAAGATTCGTTGATATCAACCGCTTTATCGATATTGATACCGTTAGCGGTTTGCGGCGTATAGTTCAATTCCATCAGCGCCGCGTGGCCGGTGCCCGCGTTGTTCCATCCGTTCGAGCTCTCTTCCGCGACGCTGGACATCTGCTCGACCATGGTAATAGACCAGTCCGGCTCCAGTTCCTGCAGCCAGGTTCCCAACGTGGCGCTCATGATGCCGCCGCCAATCAACAATACATCCGTCTCTTGCTCATGGCGGGTGTTGGTCCGAGTGTTATTGGAACCAACCGCCTGTGAGCTGGGTACGGCCATCTTTTTCTTCATCGGATTTGAGCCTTACTTTACTCGCTTTTTTATTTAGCGCAGGTGAAACGATTCTCGGCTTCAAAGGTAACACTGAAGAAAAAAAATTTAAATATTGTTTAAATTTTAAGTTGAGTTTTGAGATCTGTTATAAAAATGTTTAATAAATGTGTATCACAAATCACATTTTGTACTGGTGTCAGCGATGCATCCGCGCTATTATCCTCGGTTTTGTGACCGACCGCACGTAAGCAGCGACCGTTCCTGGCCAAAATTTTTTAAATTCTGCGAACTTTTTTTATGCCCCCAGTTTCCGATTCCGCTACCTCTGGTCACGCTGGCGCATTAGGCCAGATACTGCGCTCGCCCGCGCTGCTGACGCGTGAAACGCTGGCAGGCGTGCTCACCGCGCTGGCCCTGATCCCCGAAGTCATCTCCTTCTCCGTCATCGCTGGCGTTGACCCGAAAGTTAGCCTGATTGCCTCCGTGGTATTGTGCCTGGCGATGTCGG
Organism: Klebsiella sp. CN_Kp106; assembly: GCF_040064575.1. Lineage (NCBI taxonomy): Bacteria > Pseudomonadati > Pseudomonadota > Gammaproteobacteria > Enterobacterales > Enterobacteriaceae > Klebsiella > Klebsiella sp. CN_Kp106. Next base: position 100,550 of record NZ_JBEAIG010000069.1, read on the forward strand.
TCCTCGGCGGTCGGCCGGCGATGGTCACCGCGGCCGCCGGCTCGGTGGCGCTGGTTATCGGGCCCATGGTGCACCAATACGGCGTCGGCTACATTCTGCCGGCGGTCGTGCTGGCAGGCGTTATTCAAATTTTGTTTGGCCTATGCGGCATGGCGCGCCTGATGCGCTTTATCCCACAGCCGGTGATGACCGGTTTTGTTAACGCGCTGGGTATTCTCATCTTTTTTGCTCAGGTACCCCATTTCTGGAGCAAGCAGCCGCTGATTATCGGTCTGTTCGTATTGACGCTGCTGATTGTCCTGTGGGCGCCGCGCTTTATTAAAGCGATCCCTTCTCCGCTGATTGCTATCGTTCTGCTGACGCTGTTTACCGTTTTCAGCGGCCAGCTGCTGCCGACCGTCGGCGATGAGGGCTCCATGAGCGGCGGACTGCCGGGGTTAACCAGCCTGATGGTGCCCCTCGACTTAACCACGCTGCGCATCATCTGGCCCTGCGCGCTGAGCATCGCTTTTGTCGGCCTGATGGAGTCGCTTCTGACGGCGAAGCTGGTCGATGATTTGACCCACACTCCTTCCAGTAAGGCGCGCGAGAGCGCCGGTCTGGGCGTCGCCAACATTCTCGCCGGGTTTTACGGCGGCATCGCCGGGTGTGCGATGATCGGTCAGACCATCGTTAACGTTGAAATGGGCAAAGCGCGCAGCCGCGTCTCGACCGTTGCCGCAGGCCTGGTACTGCTATTGCTGGTAACCGCGTTAAGCGAAGTGATGGCGAGAATCCCGATGGCCGTGCTCGCCGGCGTGATGGTGATAGTGGCGGTAAAAACCTTTAGCTGGCACAGCATTCGTCCGGCGGAGCTGGCGCGCAATCCGTGGCCGGAAACGCTGGTGATGCTGGTGACCGTCGGCGCGACCGTCGGCACCAGCAATCTGGCAATCGGCGTTCTGGCAGGCCTGCTCTCAATGGCCCTGATCCCTCGCCGTCTGCGCACTCAAGCGCAGGCTACATCAAAAAAAGCGTCGCCAGCCCAAGAAAAATAAAGAATCCCCCGGTGTCGGTAATAGCGGTAATCATCACGCTGGAGCCGACCGCCGGGTCGCGTCCCAGCTTGACCATCACCATCGGGATAATCACCCCCATCATCGCCGCCATCAACAGGTTGAGCATCATCGCCAGCGTCATTACGCCGCCCAGCTGCGGATCGTCGTACAGCCACCAGGTGATCGCCCCCATAATCCCGCCCCAGACGATCCCATTGATCAGCGCGACGCCCATCTCACGCAGGATCAGGAACGAAAAGCTTCCCGGCTGAATATGCTGTAACGCCATCGCCCGCACGATCATGGTGATCGTCTGGTTGCCGGTGTTACCGCCGATTCCGGCGACAATCGGCATCAGCGAGGCCAGCGCCACCAGTTGGGAAATGGTGTGCTCGAAACCATCGATAACGCGGGAGGCGATAAAGGCGGTGCACAGATTGACCGCCAGCCAGGCCCAGCGGGTCTTCACCGCTTTGCTCACCGGGGCAAACACATCGTCATCGTTGCTCAGGCCGCCCATCCGGCGTAGATCGTTATCCGTCTCCTCGTAGACCACGTCAACGATCTCATCGATGGTTAAACGCCCCATCAGCTTGCCGTCGGCATCAATCACCGCCGCGCTGAGTAAGTCATCACGTTCAAAGGTACGCGCGACTTTTTCCGCGTCCTCGTGCGGCTGGAAGGTCACCGGATCGCCTTCCATCACTTCCCCCACCCGCTTCTGCGCATCGTTGAGCAGAATGGTTTGCAGCTCGAGTTCGCCGAGCAGCAGCTTATTGCGGGTGGTCACAAACAGTTTGTCGGTGTTCTCCGGCATTTTCCCTAGTCGCCGCAGATAGCGCTGTACCGCCGCGAGAGTGGCTTCCGGACGAACGGTAATGACCTCGAACTCCATGATCGCGCCGACGGTATTGTCGGCGTAGCGCATCATCTGGCGGATACGCGCGCGCTTATCCGCGGGCAGCGTGGCCAGCAAACGTCCGGTCAGATCGCGCGGCAGGTGCTGCAGCAGGTAGACCTGTTCATCAATATCGAGATTTTGCAGCGCGAACAGCAGGTCGTGATCGCTCATCTCCTCGATGAGGTCGCCCCAGACGCTTTCCGATGCCTCCAGCAGCACTTCACCGCGCTTATCGTCAGCGACCAGCCGCCAGAGCGCGTTGCGCGCATCGTAAGGCAGCGCTTCGAGCGCATCGGCAAGGTCCGGAGGCGGCAGGTGGGAAACCAGCATCTCCACTTCCGCCAGATCGTCGGCAAGCGTGCTGTCATCGTAACGTTCAGCGAGGGTTAATTTACCCAGCAGCGAGGATGTGACGGCTTTATCGGTGCTCAGGAGCCAAATGAGGCGGGCGCGCTCTTCGTCACGCAATCTGGCGCTTTTTTTATGCAAAACGGACATCGGTCAGGCAATCCTTGTAAAAATATCTGTCAGACCAGCAGGCCGGAAGCCTTAAGCATAGCGCGAGGAGGCGGAAATAATAACCGCTATGAATTCAGTCGACGGAAAAAACAGCAGCCTGCGGGAAGCCCGGAGGTCGGCTGGCGCCTCCGGGACGGCGTAAAGCGATCAGGCGGTACGGGCGACCGCGTCGCGGGTCGCCAGCTCGCGCTCATTTCCGGTCAGCTCAGACAGCTGGCCGCCGCGCATTTCCAGCAGCCTGTCGGCGTGCTGAAAGTAGTGATCGTCATGGCTTATAGCAAAGAGGGTTTTACCCATCTCCTTCATCAGCGGCAGCAGCACCTGATAGAACTCACGGCGGAAATGGGGGTCCTGATCCGCCGCCCATTCATCCAGCATGATGATATCTCTATCTTCCGCTAACGCCAGCAGCAGCGCCACGCGCTTTTTCTGCCCTTTTGACAGCTTCAGGTCGAGGATTTTGCCATCGTCGAGCCGTAGCTTATGGTTCATCTGCAGATAACCCAGCCACTTCTCCACCAGCGCCGGGTCAGCCGCCTTCCCTTCCGGCCCCAGCAGTCTGTCAAACAGCCAGACGTCGGTAAACACCGCCGAGAACAGCTTGCGATAATCTTCCGGCTTATCCGCCGCCATCGGCTGCTCGTCGACCAGGATCTGCCCGGAAAGGGGCTGGTACAAACCGGTCAACAGCATAGCCAGCGTCGATTTCCCGCTACCGTTACCGCCGATGAGAAAGACCAGTTCGCCGCGCTTGAGGGTCATGTTGATCGGCCCGACCGCAAAGCTGTTGTCAGGATAATGGAAGGTGATGTCGCGCAGCTCGAGCGTCTGCCAGTGGGGATGCGCCTGCGGCTGCGGGAACTCAGCGCGGTACGGTGCGAGCGAAAACTTATTTAGCTTGTTGAATGCCACCTGCGCGCTGAGCAGAGTGGGCAGCGCGCCTACTGCCGAGAGCAGCGGCGTGCGCAGGAATAATAGGGTCAACGAGTAGGTCGCCGCCACCGCCGTATCGGCCCAGCCCAGGCTGTTGGCCATCCAGAAGACCAGGCCAATCGCGCCCAGCATCATAATATTCGACCAGTTGACCGCGCTCAGATGAAAGGTATCGGCGCGAACAATATGGTGCCGGTATTCTCGCGCATCCGGCAGATAGAGCTGATTAAACACATATTCGGCGCGCTCGCGGTTGAGAGTGAGCTCTTTGCGACCTTCGAGCACCGTCTGGTAGTCGTGATACAGCTTATCTTCGCTTTCGCGCAGCGACGCCATATGCTTATAAACCCGCGATACCAGCATAAATCCGCCCCAGATGGTCAACGCCAGCCACAGGGCGGTAACCAGCATCATTTTTCCTGACAGCCAGGCCAGATAAGCGGCGGAGCCAAAGGTCAGAATAATCCCCTGCACCAGCTCCGGCAGGCGTACGAAGGCAATGGTGATATTGCGGATATCGCTGGTTAGCCCGGCCAGCAGCGACGCGCTGCCGATTTTCTCGATCTTCTCGATTTGCGTATCCAGAATGCGCTTAATAAATTCGCCGCGCAGGCGGTAAACGAAATGGTGGCCGAGCGTGGTCAGCGCCAGCTGCGAGCCGAGGGTGACCGCCATCAACAGCAATAGCAGCCCGAGAAACTCCGGCAGGACCGTCAGGGAGGTATCGACAAGGGTTATCAGGCGCAGGTTAATGAAGGCGATAAGCCCAATACCCAGCGCCGCGCTCAGCAGGCTCAGGGCAATGACGGAGATAAACGGCCAGCGATACTGGCGCCAGACAAGAAGAAGAAGTTCCATAACGCGTAATCCGGGCAAGCAAAAACAGCCAGCAGTTTAAACTGCTCGACGATGACAGCAAGAATAATTCTTATTTTTATTCTTTATTACCCGCCAGGCGGAAAGTGAGATTGTAACGACAGCCGCCGGTAGCCGGATGGATGCCCGCTTTCAGCGGTTGAATACCGTGGTAAAACAGCCGCGATTCGCCGCCCCAGACCACCACGTCGCCGTGCTCCAGCAGCACCCGCTGCAGCGGATCGTTACGCCGCAGGCCGCCAAACTGAAATATCGCCGGAAGCCCCAGAGAGACGGAAACAATCGGCGCTCGCAGGTTTTGCTCGTCTTTATCCTGATGCAGCGACAGCTTCGTTCCCGGCTGATAGCGGTTGATAAGACACGCATCCGGGGTAAAGCGCGCATAGCCGCTCGCCGCCGCCGCTTCTGCGGCCAGTTCGCGGAAAAGCGGCGGCATCTGCGGCCAGCGCTTGCCCGTCAGCGGATCGTCGGCAGCATAAAGATAGCCGTGCTGGTTGGTGGTCCAGCCCAGCTCGCCGCAGTTGGTCATCGCCACCGACATCGTATAGCCGCCGGGGGTAACCATCTGGCGAAAAGGCGAACGACAGGCAATCTCGCTGATTGCCTGCAAAAGCGCCGGCGCGCGCTCTCGGGCGTAGCGGCGCAAAATTATCGCCCCCGGAGCCAGCGGCTCCTGCCAGGGCGGCGTATCGGCAAAAAGATCGAGCATTATTTCTCCTCGGATGACGCTTCTCGCGCCAGCAGCAGCGCCTTGCGCGCCGTCCCCCAACGATAGCCGGATAGCGCCCCATCCTCGCGAACGACCCGATGACAGGGAATAACCAGCGCCAGTTTATTCGCAGCGCAGGCGCTTGCCACCGCCCTCACCGCGCGGGGGCGACCAATACTTTGCGCCACCTGGCGATAGCTGCGGGTCTCCCCCGCCGGGATCTGACGCAGCGCCTGCCAGACCTGAAGCTGAAACGCCGTGCCGCGCAGATCCAACGGCAGGGAAAACGGCTGCCGGTGGTCATCAAGATGGGAAAATACCTGCACCACCCGCTGACGAAAAATCTCGTCGCCCGGATGCAGCCGCGCATTGGGGAACAGGCTGGCTAATTCCGCATAGAGCAAGGCGTCGTCCTCTCCGGGCAGCACGGCGCACACGCCCCGCTCACTCTCAGCCACCAGACAGCGTCCCAGCGGACCGTCGCCGCATACCCAGGTAATATCGATATCCCCCCCGCCGCGGCGAAACTGGCGGCCGGTCATTCCCAGCGCGGCGTCAGCCTGCTGGTAGTAGCTGCTACTATCCGGAAAACCGGCAGAGAGCGCCGCATCGGTAATTTTCGCCCCCTGTCCCAGCGCTTCGCGTAAACGGCGAGCGCGCCACGCCTGTTGCCAGGCTTTAGGGGTCATTCCGGTGACGGATTTAAAGAGGCGGTGAAAATGAAAGGGGCTGACCGCAAGCTGGCGTGCCAGCGCTTCCAGCGTTATCGGCGTCTCCTGCTCCAGCAGACGGCACGCGGCAGCTACTTTCTCTACCTTCTGCTGCTGCGGATCGGTTTTTTCCGGCTGGCAGCGTTTGCACGGACGAAAGCCTGCCGCCTGCGCGCTTGCCACATCAGGATAAAAGCGAACATTTTCCCGCAGCGCGCGGCGCGAGCGGCAGGAGGGGCGGCAGCAGACGCCGGTGGTCAGCACGGCAAAGACAAACTGACCATCGGCGCTGGCATCGCGTTCGCATACCGCCTGCCAGCGGCGCTCATCGGTATCAATCATTATCGTTTTCATCACGGACTCCTGCTGTAAGTGTATCTTCAGTGTGGGCCGAAGTCCGTCATCAAAAACCCGAAATCTTGCGCTTTAATTTTTCTCGCCAACGAGGAAAGTGCGGAACTGCGGCGACATCCAGGTTTTAAACCCGTCCCCCTCTTTGATAATCATATAGACCGCCAGCCCCTGTTCGCGTACCACGTCCCGCGCTTTTTCCGGCCCCAGCACCATCAGCCCGGTGTCCCAGCCGTCGGCTTCCAGCGCCGTCGGGGCGATAACGGTCACCGAAACCAGTTTATGATCGATAGGCCGCCCGGTTTGCGGATCGATAACGTGCGAGATGCGCTTACCGTCCAGCTCATAGTAGTTGCGATAGCTGCCGGAGGTGCTGATGCCGTGGCCGTTGATATCAACGATCGCCTGTACCGCGTTTTCGCGATCGGTTGGCTTCTGGATCGCCACCCGCCACGGCTGCCCTTCCGCATTCATTCCCCGGCTCGCCAGCGCGCCGCCCACCGAGACCAGGTAGCGCGAGATCCCCTCCTGCTCCATCAGGCGCGCCAGATGATCGGCGGCGTAGCCTTCACCCACGGTAGAGAGATCGACAAACAGATCCGGAATATCTTTTTGCAGAAACTGCTTGCCGGCCTGGTTGATCACCGTCAGATGCTGTAATCCGCTGCGCGCTTTCGCCGCGGCAATCTGCTGCGCATCCGGCGTTTTGACCGGCTGTTTATCCGGGCCAAAACCCCATAAATTGACCAGCGGCCCGACGGTGATATCCATGGCGCCATGGGTTTTTGCGCCAATGCGCAGCGACATCGTCACGATATCCGCCATCGCCTCGCTGACCGGCCACGGCGAGGTACCCGGCGAATGGTTAAAGCGCATCAACGCTGAATCGTTCTTCCAGGTGGAAAGCAGACGATCGTCGGCATCCAGCTGAGCCTGAACTTTCTGGCGCAGCGCCTCGGCCTTCGCCTCATCAACGTTGATGACGCTAACCCGCCAGAATGTGCCCATGGTTTTACCTTCCAGCACGGTGGCGGCGGATTTTGGCGTCTGGGGAGTGGTGGCTGAATCACAGCCTGAAAGTAATACGCAGGCGCCGAACAGGGCGGCGCGGAAAAAAGTGATATCCATAAAATTGGCTTCCTCTGGCTAAGGCGCAAAGAGTACACCAGCAAGGTTAAACCGGGCATAAAAAAAGGCGCCATCGGCGCCTTTTTTCAAACTTCAGCGTGCTTAGAACTGGTAAACCAGGCCCAGAGCAACGATGTCGTCGGTAGAAACACCGGCGTTACGAGTGAAGCTGTTGTCGTCCAGCAGGTTGATTTTGTAGTCAACGTAGGTGGACATGTTTTTGTTGAAGTAGTAGGTAGCGCCTACATCAACATATTTCAGGATATCCTGGTCGCCGTAGCCTTCCAGATCCTTACCTTTGGACTGCAGGTAAGCCACGGACGGACGCAGACCGAAGTCGAACTGGTACTGAGCAACCACTTCGAAGTTCTGCGCTTTGTTAGCAAAACCCTGGTTGCCAGCGCGAGTTGCGTTGTAGGTCTGGGTGTACTGAGTCGCCAGGTAGATGTTGTTGGCGTCATATTTCAGACCACCGGTGTAGGTTTCAGCGTTGTCGCCGCGGCCCAGAGCAGGAACTGTGTTCTGATCGCTGGTACGTTTAGAGTGAGAGTACGCGAAACCAGCGCTGATACCTTCCCAGATATCATAAGTCAAAGCGGTACCGTAACCGTCGCCGTTCTGTTTGCTCCAACCACGACCGTTGTTAGTCGAACCTTCACCGCTTACGCTGCCGTTTTTACCCTGATACTGCAGAGCAAAGTTCAGGCCGTCAACCAGACCGAAGAAGTCAGAGTTACGGTAGGTTGCCACGCCGTTAGCGCGAGACTGCAGGAAGTTGTCAGAACCGTAGGTGTCGCCGCCGAATTCCGGCAGAACGTCAGTCCAGGAAGTTACGTCGTAGACAACGCCGTAGTTACGACCGTAGTCGAAAGAACCCGCGTCGCCGAATTTCAGACCAGCAAATGCCAGACGAGTCCACGCCTGATCGCTGGAGCTCTCGGTGTTGTTTGCCTGAACGTTGTATTCCCACTGGCCGTAACCGGTCAGTTGGTCGTTGATCTGAGTTTCGCCTTTGATGCCCAGACGCATGTAGGTCTGGTCGCCATCGGAAGATTTGTCGTCAGAGAAATAGTGCAGACCGTCGATTTTACCGTACAGGTCTAATTTGTTGCCATCTTTGTTATAGACTTCAGCCGCATTCGCTGCGCCTGCTACCAGCAGTGCCGGTACCAGGAGGGACAGTACTTTAACTTTCATGTTATTAACCCTCTGTTTGTTATATGCCTTTTATTATTGCCACTGCTTACTGATTACCCTTCTAATCAGTCGGCTATTTCATTGTGCTGCAAAACGCGGAATAATCCAACAAGAATATGATACTAAAACTTCTAAGATGTTTCAAAATACCCACAAGATGTTTCAATTTGTAAATGTGAGGGAACTTTTTTTCGGCCCTAAATGGGTATCGGAATAAGCACTAATAATCAAAAAATAAAAATTTTTAATCCCTGTCAATGAGTTACAGGGTTACATATCTATAGCACTGAATGGTAAAACAAAATTCTCGTCTGCGACTAAAATTACCCTCGCTATCATCATTAACTTTATTTATTACCGTCATTCAGTTCTGAATGTCTGTTTACCCCTATTTCAACCGGATGCCTCGCATCCGGTTTTTTTTACCCTTCTTTACACATCTTTAATTATTCCATGCTACCGGCGAAAAAAATAACGGTTATTAATCAAACAGCTTGCGAATAAACTCAAGGCTGTTTATATAATTTCTTGTTATTTAGTGCTATTTCCGTTAGTCAATCCGTAAACAATTGTACAAAATCAATCGTGCTGTACATCTTTGCTCACCGCGCGGGTTTGGGATAAATCTCAAGGCAAAAAAGTCGTTGTATGGTATTCAGATGTATGGATTTTGGGCGTTAACCTTTATACTGTTCATAGCATCTGCGCTGCCCCCGGTTAACTTGGTGCAACAGTCCGTTTACACATACTGATGAGTCGTACTCTCACACGATGACCCCGAAAAAATTTTCCCTGATACCCGGTAACATTACCCGCTTCTTTATTCTCATGGTCATCGTCCTGCTGGCGACGATGGGGGTCATGATCCAAAGCGCCGTTAACACCTGGCTAAAAGATAAAAGCTACCAGGTTGTCGATGTCAGCTACGACTTACATAAACGCATTGATACCTGGCGCTACGCCACCTGGCAAATCTATGACAACATTGCCGCGACCTCGTCCAGTTCAGCCGCAGAAACAGGGTTACAAGAGACGCGTTTAAAGCAGGACGTTTACTACCTTGAGAAACCCCGGCGCAAAACTGAAGCGCTGATTTTTGGCTCTCATGACAGCTCAACGCTGGAAATGACGCAAAAAATCTCCAACTATCTCGATATCCTGTGGGGCGCCGAGACCATTCCCTGGTCGATGTATTACCTTAACGGCCTGGATAACAGCCTGATTCTGGTTTCAACGCTGCCGTTAAAAGATCTCTCCTCCAGCTTCAAAGAGTCGACCATCAGCAGCGTCGTTGAATCACGGCGGGCAGAAATGCTGCTGCAGGCCAACACGTTAGATGAACGCGAGACGTTTTCGTCGCTGCGCCACCTCGCCTGGCAAAACGGCTACTACTTCACCTTACGCACCACCTTTAACCAGCCCGGCCACCTGGCGACCGTTGTGGCCTTCGATCTGCCCATTAACGATCTCATCCCTCCCAGTATGTCGCTGGAGAGTTTCCGCCTGGAGCCCGATCCGTCGCAGAACGTCAGCGCCAATCCGGATAAAGAAACCGCCGACATCGTCAGCATTAACTTTAACGGCCCGCAGATTGAAATTATTACCACAATTAATACCACCGGTATGCGCCTGGTCTGGATGGTGCCCTTTAGCGAGCTGATTCTGGAGTCCTTGCAGAGTATTTTACTGCCGCTGCTGCTGAACATTGGCCTGCTGGCGCTGGCGCTGTTCGGATTTACCACCTTCCGTCACTACAGCGGCCGCAAAAGCATCGTAGGGACGGCCGTTTCCTCGGCCGCCAATAGTGAATTACGCGCCCAGCGCGCCATTCATGAAGAGATTGTTTCTCTGCTGCCGCTGGGGCTGCTGGTGCACGATCAGGAAGCTAACCGGACGGTGATCAGCAATCCGATTGCCGATCATCTGCTGCCGCATCTGAATCTGCAAAACATCATCAACATGGCCGATCAGCACCAGGGCGTGATTCAGGCGACGGTGAACAATGAACTGTATGAAATCCGTCAGTTCCGCAGCCAGGTGTCGCCGCGCACGCAAATCTTTATTATTCGCGATCAGGACCGCGAGGTGCTGGTGAATAAGAAACTCAAGCAGGCCCAGCGCCTGTATGAGAAAAACCAGCAGGGCCGTACGGCGTTTATGCAGCATATCGGCGCGGCGCTGAAACAGCCGGCGCAAACGCTGGCGGAAGAAGCTGCGGCGCTCGGCATGGCCGAAAGCCGCAGGCTGGCCCAGCATGCCGATGAACTGGTACAGCTGGTTGATGAAATAGAGCTGGCAAATCTGCTGGAGAGCGATAGCTGGAAGAGCGTTCAGGACCTGTTCTCAATTCAGGAATTGATCGATGAAGTGGTACCTGAAGTCCTGCCCATCATCAAACGCAAAGGTCTGCAGCTGCTGATTAACAACTCGCTACCGGCCAATGAGCAGCGCTACGGCGATCGCGACGCCCTGCGCCGCACCCTTTTACTGCTGATTCAGTACTCGGTGACCACCACGTCTATTGGCAAAATAACCCTGGAAGTCAGTAAAGATGAATCCGCGGACGATCGTCTGACCTTCCGTATTCTGGATACCGGCAACGGCGTTTCGGCGAACGAAATCGACAATATGCACTTCCCGTTCCTCAACGATACGCAGGCAGACCTTTACGGCAAAGCCAACGCCCTCACCTTCTGGCTCTGCGATCGCCTGACGCGCAAGCTCGGCGGACAGCTCAATATCAAAGCGCGCGAATCGCTGGGTACCCGCTACTCCCTGCATCTAAAAATGGCCGCCAGCGCGGAGGAGAGTGATTCGGGTGAACATCTGCTGGATGAAGTGGTGATTATGCTTGATGTGACCGCCAATGAAGTCCGCCGTATCGTGACCCGTCAGCTGGAGAGTTGGGGAGCTACCTGCATCACCCCGGATGACAGAATCACAAGTCAACAATATGATCTCTTTTTAACGGATAATCCGTCTAATCTTACTGCTTCGGGCTTGCTTTTAAGCGATGATGAAGCCCGGGTTCATAAGATTGGTCCTGGTCAGCTCCGCGTAAACTTTAATATCAGCGCTGCGCTGCAGGAAGCTATCCTGCAATTGATTGAGCAGCAGCTTGCTGAGGAAGAGGAGCAGCCATCCTCTCCCGGGAACGAAAGTAACGCCGAACTGCATGCCAGCGGCTATTACACGCTGTTTGCTGACACGGTACCAGATGATGTTAAGAGGCTGTATAATGAACTGGCGACGGGCGATTTCGCCGCGCTGGCGCAAACCGCCCACCGCCTCAAAGGGGCATTTGCTATGCTAAATCTGGTACCCGGCAAGCAGTTATGTGAAACGCTTGAGCATCTGATTCGTGAAAAAGATGCGCAAGGCATAGAAAAATATATCAGCGACATTGACGTTTACGTCAAGAGCTTGCTGTAGCAAGGTAGCCTAATACATGAACAATATGAACGTAATTATTGCCGATGACCATCCGATCGTACTGTTCGGTATTCGTAAGTCACTTGAACAAATTGAGTGGGTGAACGTTGTTGGCGAGTTTGAAGACTCCACCGCATTAATCAACAATCTGCCTAAACTGGACGCACACGTCCTGATTACCGATTTATCGATGCCCGGTGATAAATACGGCGATGGCATTACGCTTATTAAATACATCAAGCGTCATTTCCCGGACCTGTCAATCATTGTACTGACAATGAACAACAACCCGGCGATCCTGAGCGCGGTTCTGGATCTGGACATCGAAGGGATCGTCCTGAAACAGGGTGCGCCGACCGATCTGCCTAAGGCGCTCGCCGCGCTGCAAAAAGGCAAAAAATTCACCCCGGAAAGCGTGTCGCGCCTGCTGGAAAAAATCAGCGCCGGCGGTTACGGTGACAAACGTTTGTCGCCCAAGGAGAGTGAAGTGCTGCGTCTGTTCGCCGAAGGCTTCCTGGTCACCGAGATAGCCAAAAAGCTCAACCGCAGTATCAAAACCATCAGTAGCCAGAAAAAATCGGCGATGATGAAGCTCGGCGTGGAAAACGATATCGCCCTGCTCAACTACCTCTCTTCCGTTTCCCTGAGCTCAACGGACAAAGACTAACGTCTCTCTTCCCGGATAGCGCGGCGCTATCCGGGAAACGTCTTTTATTCCCTGCCCTTACGTACCCGCGCGGCGTAGACCGTCAGCGTCTGCTTGATAATATCCAGAGTGACCGGTTTTGAAAGGCAGCTGTCCATACCGGACTCCAGGCAGCGCTGCTTCTCCTCCGCCAGCGCGTTGGCGGTCACCCCAATAACCGGCAGCGTAAGCCCTAGCTGGCGAATGCGCTGGGTCAGGCGATAACCATCCATATTCGGCATGTTGACGTCGCTGAGCACGATATCAATATGCTGCTTGCTCAGGACATTCAGCGCATCGACCCCGTCATTTGCCGTCACGCACTGATAGCCCAGCGATCCCAGCTGATCGGCCAGCAGACGTCGGTTAATCGGATGATCGTCCACCACCAGAATCATCATGTCATCATTGCTGGCGGTTTGCGCATCCGCCGCGGATAGCGCAGGGCCGTTTTCCGTACTGGCCATGGCAATATGGAAGATGCGGGCCAGCAGCGGCAGCAGCTCGTGCGGCGTGGCCACGCTATGCAGCCACTCGCCGGGCGCCCGCTCCTGTGGAATACCGATATGCCGACGAGAGAAGATCACCATCGCGCCGCCGTCCCAGGCGTCATGCGTCTCGCTATCGGTCAACAGAATATCCTCCGCGCCCGGCGCTTGCCCGTCAAAATGACGGACCGGAATACCGTGATATTTCAGCAACTGCTCGACGAAAAGCGCCAGCGAGCTGTTATCAATCGCCAGCCAACAGCATTTTTCCGCCAGGCCATCAATATTCGGCGACGGCGTATTTTGTACGCCATAAAGCGGGATACGAATAGTGAAGCGGCTGCCCATACCTGGCTCGGTTTCAACGGCAATATCGCCATCCATCATGCTGATAAGCTTTTCACAAATCGCCAGACCGAGTCCGGTCCCCTGGAAATTGCGCTGCACGCCGGTCCCCACCTGGAAGAACGGGTCAAACAGGCGTACGACCTCTTTCGCCGGGATCCCTTCCCCGGTATCGCGCACGCTGATGCGCAGATAATCCTCCGCCCGCTCTACGTGCAGGATAATGCAGCCGGTATCGGTAAACTTAATCGCGTTACTCAGCAGGTTTGAAATAACCTGCTGCAGGCGCATCGGATCGCCGGACATCAGCTGCGGTACGTCAGGTTCAATAAAGCAGTACAGCCCGAGATGTTTCCGCACCACCAGCGGCAGATAGTTGGCGGAAATATGGTTCATGACCTCGCGCGGCGAAAACTCCCGCGGCTCAATTTTGAGCTGTTCGGACTCAATTTTCGAGAAATCGAGGATGTCGCTAATAATTTTCAGCAGCAGGCTGGAAGAGTTGTTCATCGCCGTCACCAGACGATCGACGCCCTTCGGTAGCTCTTTGGTCTGCAATAAATCGAGGTTACCGATAATCCCGTACAGCGGCGTTCGCAGTTCGTGGCTGACGGTGGCAAGGAACATCGATTTCGACTGGCTGGCCTGCTCGGCGGCCTGGGCCATCTCCTGCAGCGACTCCTCCATTTTGACGCGCGTCGAGACATCCACCAGCACGCAAATCGCCACGTTCTCGTTACGGTAGCGCGAGTGGACAAAGCTGATTTGCAGATTGGTATTGTTGCTGGTCAGCACATCGACAAAGTTCACCTGCTGGCCGCAGATAATTTGCGTCAGCCGCTGCCGATCCTCATGGGTTAGCATATTGAGATAGTTATGCGCCAGCTCGTTACTCAGGATATTGGTGCCGTCGATCGTACGTAAAATACAGATCCCCACCGGCGCGGAGGCAACGATTTTTCGGTTGAACTGCTCGTGCTCTTCGAGGCGCTGGGCGTCGTTTTCAGCCGGAATAAAAATCCGCCGTTCATACATGCGGGCAAGCGCAAAAAGGAGCCCGCCGGTAAGCAGATTGAGCACCACGGCGTTCAGTATCAGCATCCGGATGCGTTCCAGCACCTGATCCACCGGCACCGAATAGACAATGCTCAACGATGACGGCGGCAGGCTTTTTTTCATCGCCAGCTCGCGAAAACCGGCGGTATAGCCGAACCACAGACGCTCCTGCATCCACTTCGCATCCGGTTTAATATTGCTGTCCGACCCGGCAAGCGAGATCAGCGTCTGTCCGTTATCGTCGAGAATCGTCACGTTCATCGGCAGACTGCCTGGGGTAAAGAAGCTTTCCATGCGGATGGTTTGCTCTACGCCGAGCATGGCCTGCAGGCGGTTCGCCACATAGATTGGGGTCAGCGCATAAAAATAGCCAACGCCCGGACGCACGCCCTGGCTTATCCAGAACAGATTGTTACCGCGCTCGTTTTGCGGCGCGTCGCGATACTGCTCAATACGCTGATGCAGCACTTTTAACGCCTGGTCCCGCTCCAGCGGAATATCGCGCAGGCCGAAGTTGGCCATACACAGATTGTCGCTGCCAATCATAAAAATACGATTGAGGTCGTAGGCCGTTGAGAAATTGTCGCGCCAGTAGCGCATAAACCACGCCAGTGACTGCAGCGAGTTACGCCAGGTCGTACTCATCAGCGCGCAGTCGGAATCCGGGTAGAGCGGTTCAAAATTAGGGATCGTAATATCGCCGCGCTGCACCGGCGTATCGCCGCCTTCGCTACCGTCCATCGGCCGGTTGCCGGCAACGTATTTCAGCTCTTTGATCACATCGGCCGTACGCTGTATGTAGCGCTGCGCCTGATCGGCATTGAGGTTAAATTCCTGGCGAATTTCCGATTCGCGATCGTGCAACGCATTGACGATGTAAAACACCGAAACAAAAGCGACCAGCACCCACAGCAGTATCGCCAGCGCTCTGAACAGATAGCGTGAAACCTTTAACGTGTTATGGAAAGAAGCTAGATATTTCAATGTGGCGATGCTCGGCCGTCAGGGGCTCAACAGAATGGCGTTAAGGTAACGATAAAACAACGGTCCCGCAACGGGAAAACAAAAAGGGCCGGGGAGAACCCCGACCCTTTCAGACAATTACCGCAGAGAATTACTCTTCGTCTTCGGCGATGTCATCGTCAGTATCCGCTTCCGGCGCGATATCTTCGTCGCCTTCCGCCGCGCTGCCGTCGATGGCATCCAGCTCTTCGTCATCAACCGGCTCAGCCACGCGCTGCAGGCCGACCACGTTTTCATCTTCCGCAGTACGAATCAGGATCACGCCCTGAGTGTTACGACCGACAATGCTCACCTCAGATACGCGGGTTCGTACCAGCGTGCCCGCGTCGGTGATCATCATAATCTGGTCGCAGTCATCAACCTGCACCGCGCCCACAACGGAACCGTTGCGTTCGGTCACTTTGATTGAGATAACGCCCTGGGTCGCACGCGACTTAGTGGGATACTCTTCAGCTGCGGTACGTTTACCGTAGCCATTCTGCGTGACGGTCAGGATGGCGCCTTCACCGCGCGGAACGATCAGAGAAACCACTTTGTCCTCGCCGGCCAGCTTGATGCCGCGCACGCCTGTGGCGGTACGGCCCATCGCGCGGACGGCGTCCTCTTTAAAGCGCACCACTTTACCGGCGGCGGAGAACAGCATGACTTCGTCCTGACCGGAGGTCAGATCGACGCCAATCAGCTCGTCGCCTTCGTTGAGGTTAACCGCGATAATACCGGCGGAACGCGGACGGCTGAATTCAGTCAGCGCCGTTTTCTTCACGGTACCGCTGGCGGTCGCCATAAAGACGTTCACGCCCTCTTCGTATTCGCGGACCGGCAGGATCGCGGTAATACGCTCGTTGGCTTCCAGCGGCAGCAGGTTGACGATCGGACGGCCGCGCGCGCCGCGGCTGGCTTCCGGCAGCTGATAAACCTTCATCCAGTAGAGACGACCGCGGCTGGAGAAGCAGAGGATCGTATCGTGGGTGTTGGCCACCAGCAGGCGGTCGATAAAGTCTTCTTCTTTGATACGCGCCGCAGATTTACCTTTACCGCCACGACGCTGGGCTTCGTAGTCGGTCAACGGCTGATACTTCACGTAGCCCTGATGCGAAAGGGTCACGACAACATCTTCCTGGTTGATCAGGTCTTCAATGTTGATATCCGCGCTGTTCGCGGTGATCTCGGTACGACGCGCGTCGCCGAACTGTTCACGGACCAGCTCCAGCTCTTCGCGGATAACTTCCATCAGGCGATCGGCGCTGCCCAGAATGTGCAGCAGTTCCGCGATCTGTTCCAGCAGCTCTTTGTATTCATCGAGCAGTTTTTCATGCTCAAGGCCGGTCAGCTTCTGCAAACGCAGATCCAGAATCGCCTGCGCCTGCTGTTCGGTCAGGTAGTACTGGCCGTCGCGTACGCCGAACTCGGGCTCCAGCCATTCCGGACGGGCGGCGTCATCGCCTGCGCGTTCCAGCATCGCGGAAACGTTGCCCAGATCCCATGAACGGGCGATTAAGGCGGCCTTCGCTTCCGCCGGGGTCGGCGCGCGGCGAATCAGTTCGATAATCGGATCGATGTTGGCCAGGGCAATCGCCAGCGCTTCGAGGATGTGCGCGCGATCGCGGGCTTTACGCAGTTCAAAAATCGTACGACGGGTCACCACTTCGCGGCGATGGCGCACGAACGCGGCAATAATTTCTTTCAGGTTCATGATCTTCGGCTGACCATGGTGCAGGGCAACCATGTTGATACCGAAGGAGACCTGGAGCTGGGTCTGCGAATAGAGGTTGTTCAGCACCACCTCACCCACCGCATCGCGCTTCACTTCAATCACGATGCGCATACCGTCTTTATCGGACTCGTCGCGCAGCGCGCTGATGCCTTCGACGCGTTTGTCTTTGACCAGCTCAGCGATTTTCTCAATCAGGCGCGCTTTGTTCACCTGATACGGAATTTCATGCACGATGATGGTTTCGCGGCCGGTTTTCGCGTCAGCTTCCACTTCCGCGCGCGCGCGAATGTACACTTTACCGCGACCGGTACGATAGGCCTCTTCAATGCCGCGGCGACCGTTGATGATCGCGGCGGTCGGGAAGTCCGGACCTGGGATGTGTTCCATCAGCCCTTCAATGCTGATGTCTTCATTTTCAACGTAGGCCAGACAGCCGTTGATCACTTCGGTGAGGTTGTGCGGCGGAATATTCGTCGCCATACCTACCGCGATACCTGACGAACCGTTGACTAACAGGTTCGGGATTTTGGTCGGCATAACGTCAGGGATCTTTTCCGTGCCGTCATAGTTATCGACGAAATCCACCGTCTCTTTTTCGAGGTCGGCCATCAGCTCATGGGCGATCTTCGACATACGGATTTCCGTATAACGCATCGCTGCGGCGGAGTCGCCGTCGACCGAACCAAAGTTACCCTGGCCATCTACCAGCATATAGCGCAGGGAGAATGGCTGCGCCATACGTACAATGGTGTCATACACGGCAGTATCACCATGAGGGTGGTATTTACCGATTACGTCACCAACGACACGGGCAGATTTTTTATAGGCTTTGTTCCAGTCATTGCCCAATACGTTCATGGCGTATAGTACGCGACGGTGTACCGGCTTCAGGCCATCTCGGACATCCGGCAGCGCACGGCCAACAATGACCGACATCGCATAATCCAGATAGGAGCTCTTCAGCTCTTCCTCAATGTTGACCGGTGTAATTTCTCTCGCAAGGTCGCTCATCTAACCGCTATCCCTCTACTGTATCCCGGATTCAAAGGTCGCAAATTATAACACAGCCGCGGTGATACGGGTAAACCTATACCCAATGATTTTCGCGCGGCGAAAGGCGACAGGGATAGACGGTTTATTCATCCCTGAGGCCTGATATACTCGCGGGTCTGAACTGAACAGGAGTAAAAGCGCCCATGAATGCCGAAAAACCGTCGGTGGCCCACAATGTTGATCATAATGAAATCGCTAAATTTGAAGCCGTCGCCTCGCGCTGGTGGGATTTAGAGGGCGAATTCAAGCCGTTACATCGCATCAATCCTCTACGCCTCGGCTATATCGCGGAGCGCTCCGGCGGCCTGTTTGGCAAAAAAGTACTTGATGTCGGCTGCGGCGGCGGCATCCTGGCGGAAAGCATGGCCCGGGAAGGCGCAGCGGTGACCGGTCTGGATATGGGCTTCGAACCGCTACAGGTGGCGAAACTGCACGCCCTGGAGAGCGGCATTCAGGTCGAATATGTCCAGGAAACCGTTGAAGAGCACGCGGCGAAGCACGCCGGAGAGTACGACGTCGTTACCTGCATGGAGATGCTGGAGCACGTTCCGGATCCGCAGTCGGTCGTCCACGCCTGCGCGCGGCTGGTCAAACCTGGCGGTCAGGTGTTCTTCTCAACCATTAACCGCAACGGTAAAGCGTGGCTGATGGCGGTCGTCGGCGCCGAATACATCATGAAAATGGTGCCGAAGGGAACCCACGACGTGAAGAAATTCATCAAGCCCGCGGAGCTGATCGGCTGGGTAGATGAGACAATTCTGAAAGAGCAGCATATTACCGGTCTTCATTACAATCCGTTGACCAATACCTTCAAGCTGGCGCCAGGGGTGGATGTTAACTATATGTTGCATACAACGGCAAAAAAAGCATAACGTCAGCTGTATTTCCTATGATGATTGCGCGGCATCAAGCCGCGTGATTTTTTCTTCCGATGAAGAAATCAGCACTCGATCAAATTTTCATTTTTTTTTCTGATTTATTGACATCTTCTCCAGGCCTTATGTGGCGTGGACTTGGCGATTATTACCCTTCCGCAACCTCAATTTAACGTCAAAATCAACTCTTGTACTCAAAAGAATCCTTACTAGAATACTCACCATATAGCGTTTCTTTTATCGACCACCCCCTACATATAGTATTTATCCACAGAGTTAGTCACAACGGCGTTCTGTGGATAAGTGGGGGATATTTTCTTTCACGGACAGGTATAATCCACATGAATCAGAGTCTGCTGGTGACAAAGCGTGACGGTAGCACCGAGCGCATCAATCTCGATAAAATCCACCGCGTGCTGGATTGGGCGGCAGAAGGGCTGAATAACGTATCCATCTCCCAGGTAGAACTGCGTTCCCACATTCAGTTCTATGACGGCATCAAAACCGCCGACATTCACGAAACCATTATCAAAGCCGCCGCGGACCTTATCTCCCGCGAGGCGCCGGATTACCAGTATCTCGCCGCCCGTCTGGCGATTTTCCACCTGCGTAAAAAAGCCTACGGCCAGTTTGAGCCGCCAGCGCTGTTCGACCACGTGTCGAAAATGGTGAAAAACGGCAAATACGATACTCATCTGCTGGAAGACTACACGGAAGAAGAGTTCAAGCAGATGGACTCGTTCATCGAGCACGATCGCGATATGACCTTCTCCTACGCTGCGGTTAAGCAGCTCGAAGGCAAATATCTGGTGCAGAACCGCGTCACCGGTGAGATCTATGAAAGCGCCCAGTTCCTGTACATTCTGGTTGCCGCCTGCCTGTTCTCCAACTACCCGCGCGAGACGCGTCTGGACTACATCAAGCGTTTCTATGACGCGGTGTCGACGTTCAAAATCTCGCTGCCGACGCCGATTATGTCCGGCGTGCGTACCCCGACCCGTCAGTTCAGCTCCTGCGTGCTGATCGAGTGCGGCGACAGCCTGGACTCTATTAACGCCACCTCCAGCGCCATTGTGAAATACGTCTCTCAGCGCGCCGGTATCGGCATCAACGCCGGCCGCATCCGCGCGCTGGGTAGCCCGATTCGCGGCGGTGAAGCTTTCCATACCGGCTGTATCCCGTTCTATAAGCACTTCCAGACGGCGGTGAAATCCTGCTCCCAGGGCGGCGTCCGCGGCGGTGCGGCGACCCTCTTCTACCCGATGTGGCATCTGGAAGTCGAAAGCCTGCTGGTGCTGAAAAACAACCGCGGTACCGACGCCAACCGCGTTCGTCACATGGACTACGGCGTACAGATCAACAAGCTGATGTACACCCGTCTGCTGAAAGGCGGCGATATCACCCTGTTCAGCCCGTCCGACGTCCCGGGCCTGTACGATGCGTTCTTCGCCGACCAGGACGAGTTTGAGCGCCTGTACACCCAATACGAGCAGGACGACAGCATCCGCAAGCAGCGCATTAAAGCGGTAGAACTGTTCTCGCTGATGATGCAGGAGCGCGCCTCCACCGGCCGTATCTACATCCAGAACGTGGACCACTGCAACACCCACAGCCCGTTTGACCCGGTTGTCGCGCCGGTGCGCCAGTCCAACCTGTGCCTGGAAATCGCCCTGCCAACCAAGCCGCTGGAAGATGTAAACGACGAAAACGGTGAAATTGCGCTGTGTACCCTGTCCGCTTTCAACCTCGGCGTTATCGATAGCCTTGATGAGCTGGAAGAGCTGGCGGTGCTGGCCGTTCGCGCGCTGGATGCCCTGCTGGATTACCAGGACTACCCGATCCCGGCGGCCAAACGCGGCGCGATGGGCCGTCGTACGCTGGGTATTGGGGTGATTAACTTTGCCTACTATCTGGCGAAGCACGGTAAACGCTACTCTGACGGCAGCGCTAACAACCTGACGCATAAAACGTTCGAAGCGATTCAGTATTACCTGCTGAAAGCCTCTAACGAGCTGGCGATCGAGCAAGGCGCGTGCCCGTGGTTTAACGAAACCACCTATGCGAAAGGCATTCTGCCGATCGATACCTACAAAAAAGACCTGGACGCTATCGTCAGCGAATCCCTGCATTACGACTGGGAGCAGCTTCGCGAGTCGATCAAAAAGCACGGTCTGCGTAACTCCACGCTCTCCGCGCTGATGCCGTCCGAGACCTCTTCGCAGATCTCCAACGCCACCAACGGCATTGAGCCGCCGCGCGGTCACGTCAGCATCAAAGCGTCGAAAGACGGTATCCTGCGCCAGGTGGTGCCGGATTACGAAAAACTGCAGAACGGCTACGAGCTGCTGTGGGAAATGCCGAACAACGACGGTTACTTGCAGTTGGTCGGTATTATGCAGAAGTTTATCGACCAGTCGATTTCCGCTAACACCAACTACGATCCGACGCGCTTCCCGTCTGGCAAAGTGCCGATGCAGCAGCTGCTGAAAGACTTGCTCAATGCCTATAAGTTCGGCGTCAAAACGCTGTACTATCACAACACGCGCGATGGCGCGGAAGATGCCCAGGATGACCTGGCGCCGTCCATCCAGGACGACGGCTGCGAAAGCGGCGCATGTAAGATTTGATAATATTGCCCGGCGGCGCGTTGCCTGCCGGGCCTACGGTCTAATGTAGGTCGGGCTAGCGAAGCGCCGCCCGGCGTATAATTCCAGGACAGGATCCCCACTCATGGCATACACCACCTTTTCACAGACGAAAAATGACCAGCTCAAAGAGCCGATGTTCTTCGGTCAGCCGGTGAACGTCGCCCGCTACGATCAGCAAAAATATGACATCTTCGAAAAGCTGATTGAAAAACAGCTCTCCTTCTTCTGGCGTCCGGAAGAAGTTGACGTTTCCCGCGACCGTATCGACTATCAGGCGCTGCCGGAACACGAAAAACACATTTTTATCAGTAACCTGAAATATCAGACGCTGCTGGACTCCATCCAGGGCCGCAGCCCGAACGTCGCCCTGCTGCCGCTGATTTCAATTCCGGAGCTGGAAACCTGGGTGGAAACCTGGGCGTTCTCGGAGACCATACATTCGCGCTCCTACACCCATATCATCCGCAATATCGTTAACGATCCGGCGATGGTGTTTGACGATATCGTCACCAACGAGCAGATTCAGAAACGCGCGGAAGGCATTTCCAGCTATTACGATGAATTGATTGAGCTGACCAGCTACTGGCATCTGCTGGGCGAAGGCACCCACAGCGTGAACGGTAAAACCATTACCGTGAACCTGCGCGAGCTGAAAAAGAAACTCTACCTGTGCCTGATGAGCGTGAACGCGCTGGAAGCCATCCGTTTTTACGTCAGCTTCGCCTGCTCTTTCGCCTTTGCCGAGCGCAAGCTGATGGAAGGTAACGCCAAGATTATCCGTCTGATCGCTCGCGACGAAGCGCTGCACCTGACCGGCACTCAGCACATGCTGAACCTGCTGCGTTCCGGCGTCGACGATCCGGAGATGGCTTCAATCGCCGAAGAGTGCAAACAGGCGTGCTACGACCTGTTCGTGCAGGCGGCGCAGCAGGAAAAAGAGTGGGCGGATTATCTGTTCCGCGACGGTTCGATGATCGGCCTGAACAAAGATATTCTCTGCCAGTACGTTGAGTACATTACCAACATCCGCATGCAGGCGGTAGGTCTCGATCTGCCGTTCCAGACCCGCTCCAACCCGATCCCGTGGATCAACACCTGGCTGGTGTCCGATAACGTGCAGGTCGCGCCGCAGGAAGTGGAAGTCAGTTCTTACCTCGTCGGACAGATCGATTCCGAAGTCGACGCCGACGATCTGAGCAACTTCCAGCTCTGATGAAACGCATTTTTTTGAAGATTTCTGACACTCGCCTTGAGTGTCAGGATGAACATCCCTCCCTGCTGGCGGCTCTGGAATCGCACAATATCGACGTGGAGTATCAGTGCCGCGAAGGCTACTGCGGCTCCTGCCGTCTACGGCTGGTTTCGGGGCAGGTTGACTGGCTCACCGAACCGCTGGCGTTTGTCCAGCCGGGAGAGATTCTGCCCTGCTGCTGCCGGGCAAAAGGCGATATCGAAATTGAGATGTAAGTTTTGTCGGGCGGCGTAACGCTTATGCGCCCGACAAAACTGCCGTTCACAGGCCGGGTAAACCCGGCTTTTTACTGCTTAGCGTGCAGAAACTGCACGGCCTTATCCGGGAAATCCGTAAACAACCCGTCCACGTCCGCCTGGTTATACAGAACGTCGTAAAGCTGATTCACGTCCGCTGCATACGCTGGCAGCTGATCCGCGCGGACCGTATACGGATGCACTTGCAGCTTGCTGGCATGGGCTTCTTTCACCATCGCCGTCAGCTTCACGTGACCCGGCGTCGAGCCTTCCGCCACCAGCATATGGTAGTCCGGGCCAATGCCGTCAGCGTACTGCGCGATCTGCGCCATCGCCCCCGGTTTGAACATCCAGTCATAGCTGTAGTTCACCCACTTGCCGTCGGCCTGCCTCTGCTGGGTCTCATTCCAGTCGGTATAGGCGATAAGCTGCACCAGATTGAGATCCATCCCCATTTTCGGCTCCAGCTCCTGTTTGATGCGCTTGAGCTCGTTGGCGTCAAAGCACTGCAGATAAACCTTATCCTGCTTGCCGGTATAGCCATATTTCTTCAGCACGTTCAGCGTGCTGGCGGCAATATCCTTGCCTTCCTGATGGTGGAACCACGGCGCTTTGATCTCCGGATAGATGCCGATGTTTTTGCCGGTCGAATGGTTCAGCCCCTGCACAAACTCAATCTCCTCTTCAAAGGTATGAATACGGAAATCAGATTTACCCATCGGGAAACGGCCCGGATAAGTTTGCACGTTCTTGCCATCTTTCGGCTCAAACCCTTCGGTAAACTTCAGCGACTTTATCTCGGCGAGGGTAAAGTCGATGGCGTAGAAGCGGCCATCTTGACGCGCCCGCTGCGGGAAACGCTGGGCCACGTCGGTCACCCGATCCAGATAGTGGTCATGCAGCACCACCAGCCGGTCGTCTTTCGTCATCACCAGGTCTTGCTCGAGGTAGTCCGCCCCCTGCGCGTAGGCCATCGCTTTCGCCGGCAGGGTATGTTCCGGCAGATAGCCGCTGGCGCCGCGGTGGGCGATAACGATTTTTTCCCCCGCGACGGCGCTGAAAGAGAGCGCCGTCGCGGCTAGCAGCATTCCGCTCATCAGGGTGGTTAATGTGCTTTTCATCGCCGCTCCTTAAGCTTGTTTCATCTGTTGGTGATGGCGTCGTTCACCCAGCATCACGATAATCAGCAGCAGAACCGCCAGCACGCTGCCGCCGATCATCACCATAAAGCCGCCGTCCCAGCCGAAGAAATCGACGGTATAGCCAACGATGGCGCTCGCGGCCACGGAGCCGCCGAGATAGCCAAACAGGCCGGTGAAGCCCGCGGCGGTGCCGGCGGCTTTTTTCGGCGCCAGCTCCAGCGCATGCAGGCCAATCAACATCACCGGACCGTAAATCAGGAAGCCGATGATGATCATACAGGCCATATCCACGCCCGGGTTACCCGGCGGGTTCAGCCAGTAGACGACGGTGGCGATGGTGACCAGGGTCATAAAGAAGACGCCGGTCGCGCCGCGGTTGCCTTTAAACACTTTATCCGACATCCAGCCGCACAGCAGGGTGCCCGGGATCCCCGCGTATTCATAAAGAAAGTAGGCCCAGGACGATTTATCCAGCGCGAAGTGCTTAACCTCTTTCAGGTAGGTCGGCGACCAGTCAAGAATGCCGTAGCGCAGCAGATAAACAAACACGTTGGCGACGGCGATGTACCACAGCAGCTTGTTCGGCAGGATGTACTGCATAAAAATCTGCTTTGCGGTCAGCTCTTCTTCGTGCTTCTCGCTGTAGTCGTCAGGATAATCGTTTTTGTACTCTTCGATCGGCGGCAGGCCGCAGGACTGCGGAGTATCGCGCATCATCGCGAAGGCGAAAATCGCCAGCAGGATCGCGCCGAAAGCCGGCATATACAGCGCCGCGTGCCAGTCGTTAAACCACGCCATCCCCAGCAGAAACAGCAGCGGCGGGATCCCGCCGCCGACGTTGTGCGCGCAGTTCCATACCGAAACAATACCGCCGCGCTCTTTCTGCGACCACCAGTGCACCATCGTACGTCCGCACGGCGGCCAGCCCATCCCCTGGAACCAGCCGCACAGGAACAACAGGACGAACATCACCATAATGCTGGAGGTCGCCCAGGGGACGAAGCCCATCACCAGCATCACCAGCGCGGCAAGGATCAGGCCTGCCGGTAAAAAAATGCGCGGATTCGAACGGTCAGAAACCGAGCCCATGATGAATTTCGAAAATCCGTAGGCGATAGAGATACCGGAAAGCGCAAAGCCGAGATCGCCGCGGGAGAACCCCTGCTCGATAAGATAGGGCATCGCCAAAGCAAAGTTCTTACGAACCAAATAGTAAGCGGCATATCCGAAGAAGATACCGATAAAGATCTGCCAGCGTAATCGACGATATAGCGGATCGATTTCCGCCGTTGGCAAACGCGCTTTATGCGCTGCGGGTTTAAATATACTTAACATATCAGCCTCCGTGGCCATTGCTGTTCTTCTGACGTCGTCGCAAAAAAACGTAATTTATTCAATGACTTCTGATTTGGTCGCGATAGTAGGCAAAGCGTAAATCTAATACTGTGAAATGTCGCACACTTTGTTACAGAAATATGACAGAACTTTCCAATATGCGCATAAAGTCACAACAAACGCTCGAATTACGCGCAAATATGCTCGAAATCAAACATTAAACGCGGTCGATATGGCTAAATGATGTAAAACGAACACAGAGGACAGGGAGATGGCCGATAGTCGTGAATATGACGTCATTATTATTGGCGGCGGCGCCACCGGCGCCGGGATCGCGCGCGACTGCGCGCTGCGCGGGCTGAAGGCGGCGCTGGTTGAGCGCTACGATATCGCCACCGGGGCGACCGGCCGCAACCACGGCCTGCTGCACAGCGGCGCGCGCTATGCGGTAACCGATAGCGAATCGGCGCGGGAGTGTATCAGCGAAAACCGCATCTTACGCCGCATCGCCCGGCACTGCATTGAGCCCACCAGCGGCCTCTTTATTACCTTGCCGGAAGACGATCCGGCGTATCAGCACACCTTTATCACCGCCTGCCAGCAGGCGGGTATTGAGGCCCAGCCTCTGACGCCCGCCGAGGCGCTGCGCATTGAGCCTGCGGTTAACCCGGCGCTGCTCGGCGCGGTGCAGGTCCCCGACGGCACCGTCGATCCTTTCCGCCTCACCGCCGCAAATATGCTCGATGCCCGCGAACATGGCGCCGCTATCCTCACCGGCTGCGAAGTCACCGGCCTGCTGCGTCAGGGCGATCGCGTCCATGGCGTCACGATCTACAACCATCAGCTCCGTGAATCGCGCACGCTGCGCGCGCAGGTGGTGGTCAACGCCGCCGGGATCTGGGGGCAGCACATCGCAGAGTATGCCGACCTGCGCATCTCGATGTTTCCGGCAAAAGGATCGCTGTTAATCCTCGACCACCGCATTAACCGTCAGGTTATCAACCGCTGCCGCAAACCGGCTGACGCCGATATCCTGGTGCCCGGCGATACTATTTCGCTGATTGGCACCACTTCGATGCATATTCCCTATGACGAAATTGACGACAACCGGGTAACGGCCGAGGAGGTCGAAACGCTGCTGCGCGAAGGGGAAAAGCTGGCGCCGATCATGGGGCGGACGCGGGTACTGCGCGCCTACTCCGGCATACGTCCGCTGGTCGCCAGCGATGACGATCCCAGCGGGCGCAGCGTCAGTCGCGGTATTGTGCTGCTCGACCACGCCCGGCGCGACGGACTGGAGGGCTTTATCACCATCACCGGCGGTAAGCTGATGACCTATCGTCTGATGGCGGAGTGGGCCACGGATGCGCTCTGCCGCAAGCTCGGAAATACCGTCCCCTGTACGACCGCCGATACGCCGCTGCCGGGCTCGCAGGAGCCGGCGGAAGCCACGCTACGCAAAATCATCTCTTTACCTGCGTCGCTGCGCGGGTCGGCCATCTATCGCCACGGCGATCGCACCCCGGCCTGGCTTGGCGATAGCCGCCAGCACCGCAGCCTGGTCTGCGAATGCGAGGCGGTGACCGCCGGCGAGGTTCAGTACGCGGTCGAAAACCTGGCGGTGAAAAACCTGCTCGACCTGCGCCGCCGCACCCGCGTCGGCATGGGAACCTGTCAGGGCGAACTGTGCGCCTGCCGCGCCGCCGGGCTGCTCGCGCGTTTTAACGTCACCACTTCCGCTCGATCCCTTACCCAGCTGTCTCAATTTTTGAACGAACGCTGGAAAGGCGTCCAGCCGGTGGCCTGGGGGGACGCGCTGCGCGAAAGCGAGTTCACCCGCTGGGTCTATCTCGGCCTGTGCGGATTACAAAAGGAGCATCAGGATGAAGTTTGATTGCGCCATCATCGGCGGCGGCCTCGCCGGACTGCTCTGCGGGCTGGCGCTCAACCAGCGCGGCCTGCGCAGCGTGATTATCAGCCGCGGCCAAAGCGCCCTGCACTTCTCTTCCGCCTCGCTGGATTTGCTTACCACGCTGCCGAATGGCGACACCGTCACCGATGTCGCTCACGGCATCGGCCAGCTGGCCCGCCAGCTTCCCGAACATCTCTATGCCAGGCTCGGCGCCGAACGGGTGATGGATTACGCCCGCCAGAGTCAGGCGCTGTTTGCCGACTGCGGTATCGCCATGCAGGGCGACGCCAGCCAGCCGCATCTGCGCGTGACGCCGCTGGGAACCTTACGCGCGGCCTGGCTATCTCCGCAGGAAATCGCCACCGCGCCGCTGCCCGCCAGCGGCGTCGGCGTAGTCGGCATCAGCGGATTCGGCGACTTCCAGCCGCATCTTGCCGCCGCCTCTTTGAACCAGCACGGCGTGACCGCCGAAGCCCATGAGATAGATTTACCTCTCCTCGATGTGCTGCGCGATAGCCCATCCGAATTTCGTGCCGCCAATATTGCCCGCCGGCTGGACGATGAAGCGCACTGGCCGGCCCTGCTGGCGGCGCTGCGCCCGCTGGCGCAGCAGCATAATTTACTGATTATGCCCGCCTGCTTTGGCCTCGCCGACGATCGCCTGTACCAGTGGCTGCAGCAGCGCCTGCCCTGCCCGCTGCGCCTGCTGCCTACGCTGCCGCCGTCAGTGCCGGGGATGCGCCTGCACGCCCAGCTGCAGCGGCAATTTATCCGCAGCGGCGGGACCTGGCTGACCGGGGATGAAGTCATCGATATCAGCCACCGCAACGGTAGCGTTAACGCGATCTGGACGCGCAATCACGGCGATATCCCGCTGCGCCCGCGCTTCGCGGTGCTGGCCAGCGGCAGCTTTTTCAGCAACGGGCTGGTCGCCGAGCGCAGCGGCGTGCGCGAGCCGATCCTCGGCCTTGACCTGCAGCAGACGCTGCCGCGCGAGCGCTGGTATCAGCAGGACTTTTTTGCCTCTCAGCCCTGGCAGCGTTTCGGCCTGAAAACCGATGCGGATCTGCGCCCGCAGCTTCAGGGGCAGACGCTGGAGAATCTGTTCGCCGTAGGCGCGATCCTCGGCGGTTTTGACGCCATCGCGCTGGGATGCGGCGGCGGCGTTTGCGCGGTGACCGCGCTGCATGCCGCTGGGTTAATCGGCGAGCTTGCCGGAGGTGAATCATGAACGACACGCGCTTTGAACACTGTATAAAATGCACCGTTTGCACCACCGCCTGCCCGGTTAGCCGGGTTAATCCGCGCTATCCGGGGCCAAAACAGGCCGGGCCGGACGGCGAACGCCTGCGCCTGAAAGACGGCGCGCTCTACGACGAGGCATTGAAATATTGCATCAACTGTAAACGCTGCGAAGTTGCCTGCCCTTCGGACGTCAAAATTGGCGATATAATCCAGCGAGCGCGCATGGAGTACGGTCGGCAAAAGCCCACGCTGCGCGATGCGATCCTCAGCCATACCGACCTGATGGGCACCCTCTCCACGCCCTTTGCCCCGCTGGTGAACGCCACCACCGGGCTGAGGCCGGTACGCCGGGTACTGGATGCCGCGCTTAAAATCGACCACCGCCGCACGCTGCCGAAATATGGCTTTGGTACCTTTCGCCGCGCATATCGTCAGCTGGCCGCCCGGCAGGGGCAGTACGCCGAGCAGGTGGCGTTTTTTCACGGCTGCTATGTGAACTACAACAATCCGCAGCTGGGCAAAGATCTTATCCGCGTGTTCAACGCCATGGGCATCGGGGTGCAGTTATTGAGCAAAGAGAAATGCTGCGGCGTACCGCTGATTGCCAACGGTTTTTTTGCGAAAGCGCGCAAGCAGGCGCTGAGCAACGTCATCGCGATGCGGGAAAATAGTCTGCCCATTATTGCGACTTCATCGACCTGCACCTTTACGCTGCGCGATGAATATCCGCATCTCCTTGATATCGATAATCACGATATCCGCGACCGGATTGAGCTGGCGACTCGCTGGCTCTGGCGTCAGCTGGATAATGGGCGACCTCTGAAGCTAAAAACGCTGCCGCTGAAGGTGGTCTATCACACGCCCTGCCATATGGAAAAAATGGGCTGGTCGCTGTATACCCTTGAGCTATTGCGGCTGATCCCCGGCTTGCAGCTGGAGGTACTCGACTCGCAATGCTGCGGTATTGCCGGCACATACGGTTTCAAGGCGGAGAACTACGACTCATCGCAGGCGATGGGCGCGCCGCTGTTCCGGCAAATTGAGGAGAGCGGCGCGGATCTGGTGGTGACCGACTGTGAAACCTGCAAATGGCAGATAGAGATGTCCACCAGCAAACGCTGCGAACACCCCATCACCCTGCTGGCACAGGCACTGGCCTGACGCCAGCGCCAGCACCGGGGGGCTAGTAGCTCCCCTTTCCCTCCGCCTGTTCGGCTATCGGCTTGAACATCGCCAGCCGTTTATCCAGCGCGCTGGTGTAAAGGTTGGTATCGACGCCAACGGCAACAAAATTCGCCCCCCACGCCAGCGCTTTGTGCGCCATCTCCGGATCGACGGCAAGGAATCCGGCCGCCTTACCCGCCGCGCGAATGCGGCGGATGCTCTGTTCAATAACCCGCTGCACTTCAGGATGACCGGCGTTATCCGGGTAGCCCAGCGAGGCTGACAGGTCCGCCGGGCCGATAAACACGCCGTCAATGCCCTCCACTTCAAGGATCGCATCCAGATTATCGAGGGCCGTTTTACTCTCTACCTGAATCAACAGGCACAGCTCATCGTTGGCCTGCGCCATATAGTTTTCGACCCGTCCCCAGCGCGCGGCGCGGGCCACTCCGGCCCCCACCCCGCGGGTACCTAGCGGCGGGTAGCGGGTAGCCGAGACAATCTCCCGCGCCTGTTCGGCGGTATCGACCATGGGGATCAGCAGCGTTCTGGCGCCGATATCCAGCACCTGTTTAATCAGGCTGCGATTGCCCTCTACCGGGCGAATGACCGGCTGGCTGGCGTAGGGCGCAATGGCCTGCAGCTGATGATAAAGATCCTGGATGGTATTGGGCGCATGTTCGCCGTCAATCAGCAGCCAGTCGTAACCCGAGGTGGCGGCAATCTCAGCCATATAAGAAGAGGTCGAGCTCAGCCACAGGCCAATTTGCGCTTCCCCTTGTAATAATCCCGCTTTAAATGGGTTCGATAAAATTGCGTTCATAGTTCTCCCTTACATTAATGCTGTACGCTGCCAGCCTGCGGCACGGCGCGGTTCACGCGCAGTGAAAAGATAATAACCACCCCGACAATCGCCACGCAGGCGAGCGTCACTAATCCGGCAGAATCACTGGCGAACATGGTTTCAGCCTGGACGCGGATAATGGGCGCCAGAAACCCGCCGATAGCGCCGAACAGGTTCACAAAGCCGATGCCAGCGGCCAGCGCCGTACCGGACAACAGCTGCGTCGGCATGGTCCAGAAGACCGGCTGCACGGCAATGACGCCGACGGCGGCAACGCACAGCGCGATAATCGCCAGCACCGGCGACACCAGCCCGGAGACCGCAATGCCAATTGCCGCCGCCAGCAGGGTGAATGCCGCCACATTACGCCGCTCGCCGGTGCGGTCGGAGTAGCGCGGAATCAGCCAGGTACCGAACAGCGCCGCCACCCACGGGATCGCGGTCACCACCGACGCCACGAACCCCACCTTGGTGCCGAGCAGCGCGGCAACCTGGGTTGGCAGGAAGAAGATCAGGCCGTAAACCGCCACCTGAATGGTGAGATAGATAATCGCCAGCTGCCAGACGCGGCCGTTGCGCAGCGCATCGGACAAACGCGAGGTCACCTTTTTCTGCTCTTCGCTGGCCAGCTCGCTGATTAACGCCTGTTTTTCGGCAGCGCTCAGGAAGCGCGCCTTTTGCGGCGTATCGTCGAGCCAGAAGAAGGTGAAGAACCCCGCGCCGACCGCCAGCAGCCCCTCAATGATAAACATCCAGAACCAGCCGGGATGCCCCATAAAACCATGCATTTCCAGCAGCGCGCCGGAGAGCGGCGACCCGAGGGTCAGCGCCAGCGGCGCGCCCATATAAAACAGCCCCATAATGCTGGCGCGGTTCTGCTGCGGAAACCACTGGGACGTCAGGTAGATCATGCCCGGGAAAAAACCCGCTTCCGCGGCGCCCAGCAGGGTGCGCACCAGCAGAAACTTCGCTTCGGTATCCGCCCACGCCATCGCCGCGGAGAGAAGCCCCCACAGCAAGGTGGTGCAGCCGATCCACTTTCTTGCGCCGAATTTGCGCATCAGCAGGTTAGCGGGCACCCCGAGAAAGGCGTAGACCACAAAGAAAATCCCCGCTCCCAGCGCATAGGCTTCGTTGCTCAGGCCGGTATCCAGCTGATAGGTCTCTTTGGCAAAGCCGATATTCGAACGGTCAAGAAACGCCAGCACGTACAGCGCCAGCATAAAGGGGATCAAACGGGCGCGGTTTTTCTTCACCACGCTCTCAAGCAAGGCGTTGCTCATCGTAATATCCTCAACAATAGGCCGCACATCTGCGCTGTGCGGCACGACGGGATCAGTGGCTATAAGGACGTTTTAGATTACAGTCGCGGTTCAGCTCCACTCCGAAGCCCGGTTTGTCCAGCACGGTTTTATGAATGCGCCCGTTCACCGGTACCGGCTCATCAACCAGAATCGGGTCAAACTGCGGAC
The DNA here is from genome assembly GCF_040064575.1 of Klebsiella sp. CN_Kp106. Taxonomy (NCBI): domain Bacteria; kingdom Pseudomonadati; phylum Pseudomonadota; class Gammaproteobacteria; order Enterobacterales; family Enterobacteriaceae; genus Klebsiella; species Klebsiella sp. CN_Kp106. The sequence continues at coordinate 132,832 of NZ_JBEAIG010000069.1, forward strand.
GCATCGTTGAACAGTCCGGGCTGGTCATCAGGAACTCGCTGAACGGCGTGTTGGTAAAGGTAATGACCGCATGGTGCGAATAGACCGACGAGCCGTGCGGCACCACCAGCTGGCCGCGCGATTTGGCGATCGCCGCAATCTCCACCAGCGTGGTCAGGCCGCCGCACCAGCCCACGTCAGGCTGCATAATATCGATGCCGGTTTCCGACAGCGTGCGGAAGGATTGCAGCGTACCGTGGTGCTCGCCGCTGGTGACCATCATGCCGGCCGGGGCATTGCGTTTCAGCTCGCGATAGCCTTCATACTGCTGTGGCGGCAGGCACTCTTCGATCCACTTAAGATTAGAGGGCGCGCAGGCGTGGGCCAGTTTAGTGGCGTAGTTAACGTCCTGGCTCATCCAGCAGTCCAGCATCAGCCAAAAGTCCGGGCCGCACTTTTCGCGCATATCGGCCACCATGGCGGCATCTTTGCGGATCCCCGCGTCGCCATCGTGCGGCCCCCAGTGGGTCGGCATCTTGCCGCCAATAAAGCCCATCTCTTTCGCCAGGTCCGGACGCGCCCCGGTGGCGTAGAACTGAATTTCATCGCGTACCGCGCCGCCCAACAGTTTGTATACCGGTAATCCCACCACTTTGCCGAACAGATCCCACAGCGCCAGGTCGACGCAGGAAATCGTATTCATCACCAGGCCGCCGGATCCGGAGTAGTACAGGGTGGCGTTGAGCATCTGGTCATGGATCAGTTTGATATCGCTGACGCACTTGCCTTCGATAAAGCGGTTGAGGTGTTTTTCCACGATAAAGCAGCCCATCTCGCCCGCGGTCGATACCGCAAAGCCGGTCTGCCCGTTTTCGGCTTCGACCTCAACGATCAGCGTGCCGAGAACGTTGATGCCAAACGACTGGCGGGACTGTTCATACTGTTTATATTTGCTCATCGGCGTGGCGATATGATCGTCAATCCAGTGATTCGCCCCCTGGTCATGATAATCGCCGCCGCCAGCGCCTTTCTCTGCGGTAGCACCGCCGATAAACCAGGCGCGGACGTGTTTAATTTTCGGTAGGGTCATGATCTTCTCCTTATTATGAGGCTTGTTGTTCGAAGGGGCTTTTCCACCCCAGCAGACGGGAAATATCTTTGGCGCAGGCAATCGCCCTACCGGCGAGGTAATCGCGATTGTCTTCATTGATTTGCAGACGGGTACCCACCACGGAAATGGCGGCGGTCAGCTCGTTATTGGCATTAAAAACCGGCGCCGCCACGCAGCGAACGTCGGGATAGTCTTCGCCGTTATCAAAGCTCCAGCCGCGGGCGCGAATACGGCCCAGTTCATCACGAAGCTGTTGGGCGCTGGTGATGGTGGTTGGCGTCGCCCGCTCCCACTGCAGCTCGCTGATAATCGACTCCTGAACCCGCTCGGGCTGCCAGGCCAGCAGGCATTTACCAATGCCGGAACGATACAACGACAGGCTCTTACCTTCATGCGAACGCACGCTGATGGTGGCCGGGGATTCAATCTTCAGAATGTAGTAGGCGTTGCCGCTGTCGATGATGCCCAGGTGGCAGAGCAGCCCGCACTGATCCATCAGCTGCGTCAGGCGCGGGCGCGCCAGTTCGCGCAGGTCCATTTTGCTCAGCGCCTGCCCGGCCAGCTCAACCAGCTTGGTCCACAGGCAGTAGTTATCCTGATTATCCATGCTGAGGAAGCGCTGTTTTTTCAGCTCTCCCAGCAGCAGATAGGCGGTGCTTTTCGGAATACCCAGTTCGTCAATAATGGTCGCCGCGCTGCAGGGGCCGATGCGGGCGATCAGATTGAGAATATCAATGGCGCGGGTCAGCGCCGGGACTTTGCTTGATTCCAACATACTGGACTCCAATCCTGAATACTGGAATCAGTGTTGCGGTTGTCGGGCGTGTAAATTGTGAGCGACTTCAAATGACGACGCTATTCCAGCCGGGTGGACGTTCAGAGGGAGAAAAATGCGAGATAGGGCACAGAATTTTTTAAAGCTAGTACAACAGGCTGGACTCATCGCGCGCCGGGAGGGGCTCCCGACGCGGAGGTGGGTTTACGCTGAGAGAGATTCGACGACGTTAATCCAGCCGTGTTCACCGGCCACCGGCTGGCCGTTCAGCCAGCGGCGCAGCATGTTGAGGGCCATCATCGCGCACACTTCCTGACGCACCTGGAGGCTGTGGCGGTTGGTGGTGAATTTCACCCGCAGCGCGTGGGTGCCGTCCGGCGTGGAAAGCGCAAAGTTCAGGTGATCGCTCTCCTGACCACTCACCGCCAGCGCCAGGCCGGCAAAGTGTTTTTCGCGCCGTTCCGCCGCCCAGCGCGCAGACTGCGCCAGGGTCTCCTCCTGCGCCGGAATGACTTCGCTGGCCAACAGCGGAGCGTTGACGCGAGAAAGCTGTAGCGCCAGCAGACCACCGGTAAACTGCTCACTCAGCGTCAGGCTTAGCTGACGCTGCTGCAGGCGACGGGCGATCTGCGCAGGCAGGCCTTCGGTACCTTCGAAAATCATGCTCTCTCCGGCCACCTTCTGCACTTCCGGCCACAGCGCCAGCATCGCCTCGCGCTGTTCGGCAGGCCCGGTCAGCTTCAGTTCGATAATCGGCATTGAGGAGCGATAGCCCATCACGACGCCCGGTGGCAGCTGCAGATGGTCGAGGTTCTGCGCCAGTTCGCTTTCGGAACGGCCGAAGGTGGTCAGGCGCAAACACAGCGGCGCAGCGGATAGCGGGAAACGTTCGCGCAGGCGCGGTAAGATTTCCTGTTCAACCATCACCTTAAATTCGGAAGGCACGCCGGGAGTAAAAAACATCAGGCAGCGGTTTAGCTGCACGGCAAAACCGCATGCGGTCCCGACCGGGTTGTTGATCATCTCGGCGCTTTGGGGAATTTCCGCCTGTTTACGATTGCTGGCGGCCATGGGTCTTCCGCGCTCGGCAAAGAAACGGGTCATGGTTTCCAGCCAATCTTCGTGCAGAATTAACCCTTCGCCTTTGGCCGTCGCCGCGGCCAGCGCGCTCAAATCGTCGCTGGTCGGCCCCAGGCCGCCGTTAACGATCAGCACGTCAGCGTGTTCGCTGCGCTCGCGTAAAATCGCCACCAGGGAGTCGAGGTCGTCACCCACGGTATGGCGACGCTTTAAGGGTAATCCTTGATTAAAAAAGAAATCCGCCAGCCACGCGGCATTGGTGTCGATGATTTGCCCATGCAGCACTTCATCGCCGGTGGACAGCATTTCCACGTTTAACATTGTGAACTCCAGCCTGATAAGTAGAAATACTATATCGCAAAGCGGCTGGTGAAAAAGCCTGAAAATCAGGCGCGGCGGAATACCGCGCCGGAGAGATTAGAAGCTGGCGTTGACGCCGACGTACGGACCGTCCGCGACCGCGTTATCGCGGTTGCCGTCTTTACCCGCCAGGTTAAGGTAGCGGTAACCGGCTTCGATGCTCAGAGGGCGCATAATGGTAAAGCGCGCGCCGGCATTGGCTTCCTGATAGCTGTCGATACCGCTGGAGAGTGAATCGGGAGAGTAATAGTATTCGCCGAACAGGCGGAAGCTGTCGCCGATTTTCCACTGCAGACCGCCGCCAACCGCCGCCGCGTAGCCTTCATCGCCATTGTTCGGGTTGGTGTAAACGCCTTTTCCGCCCACGGTGGCCAGGAATGGCCCCAGGGGAATGTTCAGGCCCAATCCTAGCCCCGCCGCATCGCCGTCGTCATCATTGTGCAGCCAGTTGCCGGTTACCGCCAGGCCGGTCGATTCCGTACCGAATCCGACGCCAAGGTTAGTGTAGTGCTCGCCGGCCTGCCCGCTGACGCTGATCGCATTTGCCGCCGTCGAGACGAACATCATGCCGGCCAGGGCCATAAATATGCTTTTTTTCATTTTTATCTATCCAGAAAATAATAATAAGAAAATCCCAAAAAACCGCGAAATTGTACTGCTCCGTTTTAAGGAATCAATGCGTTATAGCGCGCTTTTACCGCGTGATTGTAACCAGTTGCTTCGGGAGCCTTGTTAACGGTCTCAGATATCAATTCAATAGTCAGGGTCAAATTGCTGGGACTCAGCCTTTATTATACAAATAGGCTCCAGCTTATTTCGTCGTCGCAAAGAGATGAATAAGTTACATAAAACTTTGTCAGGAGATAAAGATGAGCAAAAAAGGATTAACCACCGCCGCCGGCGCCCCGGTTGTCGATAATAATAATGTCGTCACCGCAGGCCCGCGCGGCCCGATGCTGCTGCAGGATGTCTGGTTTCTGGAAAAACTGGCCCACTTCGACCGTGAGGTTATCCCGGAACGCCGAATGCACGCTAAAGGCTCCGGCGCTTACGGTAAACTGACCATTACCCGCGATATCACCCGCTATACCCGCGCAAAACTGTTTGCCGAAATCGGTAAAACCACCGATCTGTTCCTGCGCTTCTCAACCGTCGCCGGAGAACGCGGCGCCGCTGACGCCGAGCGCGATATTCGCGGTTTCTCGATCAAGTTTTATACCGAAGAAGGCAACTGGGATCTGGTGGGCAACAATACGCCCATTTTCTACCTTCGCGACCCGCTGAAGTTTCCCGACCTTAACCACGTCGTGAAGCGCGACCCGCGCACCAACCTGCGTAACCCCACCTGGAAATGGGACTTTTTCTCCCTGCTGCCGGAAACGCTGCATCAGTTAACGATTGATTTCAGCGACCGCGGCCTCCCGCGTTCCTATCGCCATATGCACGGTTTCGGCAGCCACGCGTTCAGCTTTATTAATGCCGATAACGAACGTTTTTGGGTGAAATTCCACTTCAAATCCCAGCAGGGGATCGCCAACCTGATGGATGATGAAGCGAAACGCCTGGTGGCAGAGGACCGCGAGAGTTCGCAGCGCGATCTCTATGAATCGATTGAAAAAGGCGATTTCCCGCGCTGGACCTTCTACGTGCAGATCATGCCGGAAGCGGACGCCAGCCGGGTCCCTTATAACCCCTTCGATCTGACCAAAATCTGGCCGCACGCTGATTATCCGCTGATGGAAGTCGGCGTGCTGGAGCTCAACCGCAACCCGGACAACTACTTCGCAGAAGTTGAGCAGGTCGCGATGAATCCGGCCAACGTGGTGCCCGGGATCGGCTTCTCTCCGGATCGCATGCTGCAGGGACGGCTGTTCTCCTACGGCGATACCCAGCGCTATCGTCTGGGCGTCAACCATCATCAAATTCCGGTCAATGCGCCGCGCTGCCCGTTCCATAACTACCACCGCGACGGCGCGATGCGCGTTGACGGCAATAGCGGCAACGGCGTCACCTATGAACCCAACAGCTTTGGCGCGTTTCAGGAACAGCCGGACTTTAGCGAGCCGCCTTTAAGCCTTGAAGGCGCGGCGGCCCACTGGAATCATCGGGAAGATAACGACTACTTCAGCCAGCCGCGCAGGCTGTTTGAGCTATTAAGCGAAGATGAACATCAGCGTATGTTCCAGCGTATCGCCAATGATATGCGGGATGTCCCTGAGTTTATTCAGCAGCGACAAATTGGCCTGTTCAGTGAAGCCCACCCCGACTACGGCGCGGGCGTGGCTGCGGCGCTGAAAGCCTTAAAGCACGGAGAGTAATGCTGATGGCAGCCCTTGCGGCTGCCATTTTACGGTTTTTAAACGCGCTTAGTGCTGAAGCTTGGCGAGCTGCCGCAGCGACAAACCGGTTAGCTTTGCGACCTGAGAGGGCTCAAGCCCATCATCCAGCATCGCCTGAGCAATGCGTTGCGTCGCCTCCTGCTGTCCTTGATGCCGGCCTTCTTGTCGGCCTTCATTCCGGCCTTCCTGTCGACCCTTTCGTAAACCTTTTTCTATCCCCGCCTTCATTCCCTGAAGGACCCCCTCTTTACGGCCACGCTCTTCCAGAAAATGAGCAATATTCATCAGCGTCTCCTTATGCGGCTTGAGTGGCGTCTTTTGCGCGAGCTTGCGTAAAAAGGCCACCGGATCGGCGGCGTTGCCCGCCTGAAGCATATAATTCAGCAAAGTTTTAAACTGCCGACGCGTAGTGTATCCCAAGGATAATATCCTGACCAGTTGCTCAGAAATGTCCATCAAATCCCGCTGGCGGATATGTTTTTGCAGCAGTTCCAGCATAGCGACACGGCGGTGCTGCACAAGCCGATCGTCAGGAATCACCGTGACGTCTATCAGTGGAAAACGCTGGCTATACAGCCGCTCGGCCACCTCTGGCTGAGGGAAATCATCCAGCCAGCGCGTCGAGTACGGGTAAGGAGCGATCCTGCCGTGATAAAATAGCAGAGGAATAACCAGCGGCAGCTGATGATGCCCTTTATCAAGGTGGCGCTGCATGGCCGCGATGGCGTATCGCATCAGGCGAAACGCCATATGCCTGTCGGGAGAGCTTTGATGCTCTATAAGAATGTAGATGTACCCCTCTCCGTGCTGGGTTTTTAGCGAATAAAGAATATCCGAATGGCTTGCGCGTAGGTCCTCTTCAATAAAACTGCCGGATTCCAGCTGCAGCGTTCGCAGATCGCACTGTTCCCGCAAATGCTTCGGAAAATGAATAGACAAAAAATCGCGCGCCGTTGCCCGTTGGGACAAAAGGTGTTTAAACACCGCATCGTGCGGTGAGTGGCTTGCTATCTGTTCCATGATGGCCCCTGACCCGTTAACCTACGCTCACCCTACCACCGCACGCGTTCGCCGCGCGTTTTCGCTTGCGGTTTGCCGAGGCGGCTCGCAAACTGGGCCTTCCCGTTAGTTATCCCTGTCATCAGTAAGGAGAAATCATGCGTCAAAGGACTATCGTCTGCCCGCTCATTCAACATGAAGACCACTATCTGCTGTGCAAAATGGCCGACGATCGCGGCGTATTTCCCGGCCAGTGGGCGCTCTCCGGCGGCGGCGTCGAGCCAGGCGAGCGCATTGAAGAGGCGCTGCGGCGAGAAATTCGCGAGGAGCTGGGCGAAAAACTGCAGCTGACCCAGATTACGCCGTGGACCTTTAGCGACGATATCCGGGTTAAAACCTACGCCGATGGCCGCCGGGAAGAGATTTATATGATTTACCTGATCTTCGACTGCATCAGCGCCAATCGCGAAGTGACGATCAACGAGGAGTTTCAGGACTACGCCTGGGTGAAGGCAGAAGATCTTCCCCACTATGATTTGAACGCGGCGACCCGCAGGACGCTCACCCTGAAAGGCCTACTCTGAACCCACGGTCAAAAAGCGCAGTCTGACCTTCAGCCCGCCCAGCGTTTCGCTACGCAGCAGCTGCGGATGGCTGCGGTGCAGGCGCGCAATATCGCTGACCAGCGCCAGTCCAAGCCCGGCGCCGGGGTTGTCACCCACGTTTTCCAGACGATGGAACGGCATGAGCGCCTGCTGAATCTGCGCATCATCGATCCCCGGCCCGCTGTCTTCGACGTCCAGCAGCACCGCCTCTCCGTCACGATGCAGGCTGACCGTGACGATACCGCCCTGCGGCGTATAGCGAATCGCGTTATCCAGCAGATTCGCGCACAGCTCGCTCAACAACACGCCATCGCCGGCAATGGTCACCGTCGAGGGTTCCCCCTCATAGCCGAGATCGATAGCCTTGCTCCGCGCCTGCTGAAGACGCGAAAAACAGCTGTTGTGGACGATCTCATGCAGGTCCACCGGCGGGAACGCGTGTTCGCTCTGCTCTTTCCGTTTGATGGTAGCCAGCTGCAGCAGGCGTTCGGTAAGCAGAATAGTACTGTCAAGCGTGCCGCTCATCGCCTCCAGGCTCTCTCGCCACAGCCGGGGATCGCCGCTCGCCAGCGCCACTGAGGCCTGCGTTTTCAACACCGCTAACGGCGTTTTGAGCTGATGCGACGCGTCGGCGCTAAAGCGCTCCTGGCGGGAGATCATCACCCGTAACCGGTCGATATAGCGGTTAAAGGCCACGATCAGCAGACGGGTTTCCGACCACGGCAGCAGCTCCGGCAGCGGCGTCAGCAGGCCGGGTTCGCGCCGCACCATGAGCGCCGAAAGCCGGCGCATCGGCCGCAGCACGCGGCGCAGCAGCCAGCCGGTGAGCACCAGCGTCAACAGCACTAATAGCCCCTGCGAGATCCATGATGAAAACAGTAGCTGTCCCGCCAGCCAGCGCCGCGACTGCAGCGTTTCGGCGATGTAGATTTCCGCCATGCCGACAACGCCGCCTTCGTTAACCGGCTGCAGCAGGCGCGCCACGCGGATGGCCTGACCGCGATATTCAGTATGATAAAACCACGCCAGCGCCGGATAGAGCTCGGTTCGAGAGGTCGATGGCGGCATCGATGGCAGGTCGTCAAAACCGGAAATCACCCGCTTCTCGGGATCGAGTATCTTATAGTACAGCCGATCGTTCATATTCAGCTCGAAGCTGTCCAGCACCACCCAGGGGACATTCACCTCCAGCCTACCGCGGCGAACCACCAGGCGTTCCGCCACCGTGCGGGCGGATGAAAGCAGCGTGCGATCGTAAGCCTGGGTCGCCGCCTGCAGAGCGCTGACGTAGCTATTGAACGCCGACAGCCCCCATAGCAAAACCAGCGGCAGGCCGAGAAACAGCAACAGTTGAGCGAATAACGACTGCGGTTTACCCCACCTCATGAGCGAGCTCCAGCACGTAGCCCAGGCCGCGCAGGGTCACGATACGCACGTTGCTCTCCTGAAGTTTCTTACGCAGACGATGGATATACAGCTCGATGCTTTCCGGGCTGACGTCATCGTTCAGGCTGAAAACCTGTTCAAACAGCTGCTGGCGCGACACCGGCCGCGTACGGCGAAACATCAGCACCGTCAGCAGCGCCTGCTCGCGCGGCGTCAACGACAGCGTTTGTCCGCAGAGTAAAAAATAGCCTTCATCGCGATATTCCAGCGCGCCGATCTGCTGAACCTCATGCACCTGGCCTTCGCTACGCCGCAGCAGCGCGCGCAGCCTGGCATCCAGCTCTTCAAGCTCAAAAGGTTTCGGCAAATAGTCATCGGCGCCGACGTTCAGCCCTTTAACCCGATCCGCCACCGCGCTGCGGGCAGTGAGTAGCAAGACGGGAAGGGTCTGCCCGCGCTTTCGCAGGCGCTGCACCACCTCCAGACCGTCGAGTCCCGGCATGCCAATATCCAGCACCGCCAGCGCATATTTTTCGCTTTGCAGCAGATGATCGGCCGCGCGACCATCCAATACGCAGTCCACGGCAAACCCGCCCTGCACCAGCGCTTTCTCCAGCCAGTGAGCCAGCTCACGGTTATCTTCTGCCAGTAAGAGACGCATATCACATCCTGAAAAGTTGCTGCCGCATTGAAAGGGAAATGAAAGGTAATTGTTTTAACAATCACGCAACCGAATAGCCACATGCCGGTTCACATAATTAAAAAAACGTCTCCTGTATCTGACTGAGGAAGCTTATGAATATGCCATTCCTGCGCCGTGCTGGCGCCATTGCATTATGCCTTTTAACCGCCTCTGCCCTGGCCGCCGAGGCGCCTTCCCGTACCGAATGTATCGCGCCCGCCAAGCCCGGCGGCGGCTTCGACCTCACCTGCAAGCTGATCCAGGTCAGCCTGATGGAAACCGGCGCCATCGAAAAACCGATGCGCGTCACCTACATGCCCGGCGGCGTAGGCGCTGTGGCCTACAACGCGATCGTCGCCCAGCGCCCCGGCGAACCCGGTACCGTAGTCGCGTTCTCCGGCGGCTCGCTGCTCAACCTGGCGCAGGGCAAGTTTGGCCGCTACGGCGTGGATGATGTGCGCTGGCTGGCCAGCGTCGGCACCGATTACGGCATGATCGCCGTCCGCACCGACTCGCCGTGGAAAGACCTGCCGTCGTTTATGGCGGCGATGGAAAAAAATCCCGCCAGTATCGTCATCGGCGCCGGCGCCTCCATTGGTAGCCAGGACTGGATGAAAGCGGCGCTGCTGGCGCAAAAAGCCAACGTCGATCCGCACAAAATGCGCTACGTGGCGTTTGAGGGCGGCGGCGAACCGGTCACCGCACTGCTGGGCAATCACGTACAGGCGGTCTCCGGCGATCTCAGCGAAATGGTGCCTTATCTCCAGGGCAATAAAATCCGCGTGCTGGCGGTGTTCGCTAACGAAAGGCTGCCGGGTGACCTCGCCGATGTGCCGACCGCCAAAGAGCAGGGCTATGACCTGGTCTGGCCGATTATTCGCGGCTTCTTCGTGGGTCCGAAAGTCAGCGACGCCGACTATCAGTGGTGGGTGGATGAGTTCACGAAATTGCAGCAGACCGACGCGTTCAAAAAGCAGCGCGAGCTACGCGGCCTGTTCGAATTCAACATGAACGGTAAGGAACTGGACGCCTACGTTAAACAACAGGTGGAAGCGTATCGCCTGCAGGCGAAATCCTTTGGCCTGGCCAAATAATTTACGGAGGTTGCGATGAGCGATCGTATTTTTGCCGGAGTGTGGCTGCTGCTCTGCGCGGGTGGAATGTTTATCGCCTGGCAAATTCACAGCGAATACGCCTATGAGCCCGTCGGCCCACGCCCTTTCCCGGTCGGCATTATCGGCCTGATGCTGGCGTGCTCTGTTTTGCTGCTTCTGCGTCGGCCCGACGCCATCACGTGGCCCGGGCGCCGGGTTTTACAACGACTATTAACCATGGTGGTTGCGCTGGGGATCTATGCGTGGGGTTTTGAATGGCTGGGTTTTCCTCTGGCCACCGCGCTGCTGACCGCCGCGTTTGGCCTGCTGTTTGGCGCCACCCTGCCCGCCGCCGGGATAGCCGGCGTCGCGATGGGCATCGCGCTGTGGTACGTCTTTGACGCCCTGCTTGATGTCACCCTGCCGCTCGGCATCTGGTTGAGTTAACGGAGAAGGTTATGGATATCTGGATTTATTTATCGCAGGGCTTCGCCGTTGCCATGACGCCGGGCAACCTGACCATCGCGCTAATTGGCTGCTTTGTTGGCACTATCGTCGGTCTCCTGCCGGGTCTGGGTCCGATTAACGGTGTCGCGATCTTACTGCCGCTGGCCTTTGCTCTGCACCTGCCCGCGGAATCAGCGCTAATCCTGCTGGCTACGGTCTATATTGGTTGTGAATACGGCGGGCGCATTTCGTCTATCCTGCTTAACGTACCCGGTGATGCCGCCGCCATTATGACCGCTCTCGACGGTTATCCGATGGCGCAGCAGGGACGCGGCGGCGTAGCGCTGTCGATCTCTGCCGTGAGCTCCTTTGTTGGTTCAACGATCGCTATCGGCGGGATCATCCTGTTCGCCCCGGTGCTGGCGCAGTGGTCGCTGGCGTTCGGCCCGGCGGAATATTTCGCCCTGATGATTTTTGCCATCGCCTGCCTTGGCAGCATGATGGCGGAAAATCCGCTGAAGTCATTTCTCGCCGCGTTAATCGGCTTGGGGCTGGCGACGGTGGGCGTTGATGCCAATACCGGCGTGTACCGCTTCACGTTCGACAGCGTTCATCTTTCCGACGGCGTGCAGTTTATCGTGGTGGTGATTGGGCTCTTTTCGGTTTCGGAGATTTTGCTGATGCTGGAGAGCACCAGCGGCGGGCAGAAGCTGGTACGGAAAACCGGACGCATGCTGTTTAACGCCAAAGAGGCGGGCCAGTGCGTGGGCGCGACCCTGCGCTCATCGGTGGTGGGTTTCTTTGTCGGCATTCTGCCGGGCGCAGGGGCGACCATTGCCAGCGCCATCACCTATATGACCGAGAAAAAGCTCAGCGGCAATAGCGCTACCTTCGGCAAGGGCGATATTCGCGGCGTCGCGGCGCCGGAAGCGGCGAACAACGCCTCCGCCTGCGGCTCGTTTATTCCGATGCTCACGCTCGGCGTCCCCGGCTCCGGGACCACCGCGGTGATGATGGGCGCCCTGACCCTCTACAACATCACGCCGGGACCGGCGATGTTTACCGAACAGCCGGATATCGTCTGGGGGTTAATTGCCGCGCTGCTCATCGCCAACGTGATGCTGCTGATTATGAACATTCCGCTGATCGGCCTGTTCACCCGCATGCTGACGATTCCGCTATGGTTTCTGGCCCCGGCCATCGCCGCCGTGTCCGCGGTCGGCGTCTACGCGGTGCACAGCACCACCTTCGACCTGCTGTTGATGGTTGGGCTGGGAGTGCTGGGCTACATTATGCGTAAAATGCACTTCCCGATGTCGCCGCTGATCTTAGGGTTTGTGCTGGGAGAGATGCTGGAGCAGAACCTGCGCCGCGCGCTGTCCATCAGCAACGGCAACGTTGCGATTCTGTGGCAAAGCGGCGTAACGAAAACGCTTCTGTTTCTGGCCATCGCGGTGATTGTTGTCCCTCCGCTGCTGCGGTACTGGCGGAAGCGCCAGCTTAATACGCAGGGCGACCTGCCCTCTTCCTGATGCTCAACGTCATTGGCGGTCGCTCAGCGCCGCCAATGACGGTATACGTTGAATTTCCACCACATCTGCCTGATAGTTATCGTTTTAACTTTCTGGTGATCCATTATGACCGTCGCCGCATCCCGTTCGGGGTTAACATTCGCCGCGCTGGCGCTGGCCCTGATGCTTGTTTACACCGGTATCAGCGCAGGGGATAAGCTCACCTGGCTGATGGAAGTGACGCCGGTGATTATCATCGTTCCGCTTTTGCTGGCCACACGCTCGCGCTATCCGCTGACGCCGCTGCTTTACACGCTGATTTTCTTCCATGCCATCATTTTGATGGTCGGGGGTATGTACACCTACGCGAAAGTGCCCATCGGCTTTGACGTCCAGGCGTGGTTGGGACTGAGCCGTAACCCCTATGACAAGCTGGGGCACTTTTTCCAGGGGCTGGTGCCGGCGCTGGCGGCGCGGGAGATTCTGCTGCGCGGCGGCTACGTTCACGGGCGTAAAATGCTCGGTTTCGTGGTCTGCTGTATTGCGCTGGCGATTAGCGCCGTCTATGAACTGATCGAATGGTGGGCGGCGCTGGCGCTGGGACAGGGCGCGGATGAGTTTCTCGGCACCCAGGGCGATCCCTGGGATACCCAGTCGGATATGTTTTGCGCCCTGCTCGGCGCGCTGACCACCGTTTTAGCGCTGGGCCGCTGGCATACGAAGCAGCTACTGAACGTCCAGCGCGTCTGAGTCGGGCATCGCCTGCTGGTTGACCCAGTCACGTAGCGCCCGGCGGGAAATTTTAATTCCGCCGGTTTTCAGCGATTCAGGCAGCCGCAGCCAGCGCACCGGCTGCTGAAAGCGCGCCAGCTTATCGGCGCACCAGCCCGCCAGCGCGGACGGGTCGTCATGCTCGCCGCACTCCACCACCGCCACCGGCCGCTGGCCAAACTCCGCATCATCCTGCGGCACGATGAAAACTTGCGTAATCCACGGATGAGCGCCAATCACCCGCTCCACTTCTTCCGGCTGAATACCTTCTCCGCCGCTAAAAAAGAGGTTGTCCACTCGTCCGAGGATAGTCAGCCTGCCGTGCTCCAGCCGGCCCCGATCGCGAGTGGCGAACCAGCCGTCGGCATTAGCGAGGGGGACCATTTGCCCATCGCGCCAGTAGCCTGCGGCGATGCTGTCCGACCGCAGCCACACTTCGCCATCGACAATCCGCACTTCGCGCCCCGGCAGCGGCTGCCCGACATCCGCCAGGCCGTCCGCCTCCTTGGCGCATACCGTGGAGGCAAACTCGGTGAGGCCGTAGCCGCACCAGCAGCGAATACCGCGCTTACCGGCCTGCTCGGTTAGCGCCACCGGGATCGCCGCGCCGCCGAGCAGAACCGCTTTCAACGACACCTCGGCGTCGCCGCTGAGCAGGCGCCAGAGCTGGGTCGGCACCAGAGAGGCATGGGTACAGCCGCGTAACGCCTGTTCCAGCGGCTGCTTGTCGCGTACCGTCAGGCCTGCGCCAGCTAACAGCCAGCGCCAGAGAATCCCCTGGCCGGAAACGTGAAACAGCGGCAGCGACAGCAGCCAGTCGTCCTGCGGCGCAAAGGGTATCATCGCCAGCACGCCCTCTGCGCTGGCAAGATGGGCGCGAAAAGCGTGCACCGCCGCTTTCGGTAGTCCCGTCGACCCCGAGGTTAGCGTCATGGACGCGATACGATCTTCTCGCCAGGCGACCGCGTGCACGCCGTCGCCGGCGCGCAACGCTAATGGATTAAGCGCCACCGGAAGGTCGCCGCCGTTTAGCACCAGCGCGTGGCGCAGTCCCAGAGACGGCAGCAGTTCCGCCAACAGAGGAGCAGGCAGCTGCGGATTCAGCGGCAGGACGCGCGCGCCACACTGCAGGAGGGCCAGCCACGCCAGCAGAGCATCGGGCTGGTTGTAAGCGCGAAGCAGCACGCCATCGCCGTCGCGAACGCCCTGGGCGTGGAATTCCACCGCCAGCGCATCAATTTGCGCGCACAGTTCCCGCCAGCTTAGCCGCCGCTCGTTCAGGCGCAGCGCCTGAGCCTCTTCCCGCAGCCGCCTCCAGTGGCGCCAGGGCCAGTCGCTAAAGGTCACAGCAGCGGCTCCAGCTCATCAACGTTCAGACACGGCAGCTCGCTTTCCGGCCAAGGGCGCACCAGCTGGGCACGCATCAGGCTCAGCGTGTCCAGACCGGGGATCGTGTCCGGGGTCAGCCAGGCGGCGATTCGCGCCAGCTGCGTCAGGCCAAGGCTCGACTCAATGGCTGAACTGATGACCGCCGTCAGCCCCAGGGCATGCGCCTGCGCCACCTGCTGCCGCACTTTTTGCAGACTGCCGGTCAACGTCGGTTTAATCACCACCGCCCGCAGCCCCGGCTCGGCGGCAAAGGTAAAGTCCGCCTCGCGCAGGCTCTCATCCCAGGCGATAGCGATACCCGTTTGTTGGGCAAAAGCGCGCGAATCATCGCGGTTTTTACAGGGTTCTTCGAGAAAGGCGATGCGGCTGCGATAGTGTGGATTCACGTATTTGGCAAACTGCTGCGCTTTCAGCGGCGTCCAGGCGCGATTAGCGTCGAGGCGTAGCGTCAGATCGGGAATCGCCTCCAGCAGCAGGTTGACCACCATGCCGTCGCGCACCGCCTCATACAGGCCGACTTTGACCTTGGCGACTTTTTCGCCGGGCATCAGCGAAAGCCTGGCGAACAGCTCGTCCGGATCGCCGGCGCAGAGCGGCGCCGCGCGATAGTCCGCAGCCTGCGGCAGCTCGCCGCACAGTTCCGCCATTGCGCAGCTCGCCCCGAAAGCCGCCGACGGCGGCGTTGGCAACGCGCCCTCTTCGCCATCGCGCCAGGCGCTCGCCCACGCCAGCAGCGCAGCCTGCGCCTCATCCAGCGTTTCCAGGCTGAATCCGGGCAGGGGAGATATTTCCCCCCAGCCTTCGCGCTCGCCGTCGCGCAGGCGCAGAAGCAAACCATCGCGGGTTTTTAACCGCCGTTCACGCAGCACCACTCCCGCGTCCATCGGTAGCTGCCAGCGGTAGACCTGCGCCTGCCGCATTACGGATTCCGTTTAAATTTGCTGAAGTCCGGCTGGCGCTTCTGATTGAAAGCGTTGCGCCCTTCCTGACCCTCTTCGGTCATGTAAAACAGCATGGTGGCGTTACCCGCCAGCTCCTGCAGTCCCGCCTGGCCGTCGCAGTCGGCGTTCAGCGCCGCCTTCAGGCAGCGCAGCGCCATCGGACTGTTCTGCAGCATTTCCCGGCACCAGCGCACGGTCTCTTTTTCCAGGTCCGCCAGCGGCACCACCGTATTCACCAGCCCCATATCCAGCGCCTGCTGCGCGTCGTACTGGCGGCACAGGAACCAAATCTCACGGGCTTTTTTCTGCCCGACGATGCGCGCCATATAGGAGGCGCCCCAGCCGCCGTCGAAAGAGCCGACTTTCGGGCCGGTCTGGCCGAAGATGGCGTTTTCCGCCGCGATAGTCAGATCGCACATCATATGCAGGACGTGGCCGCCGCCGATGGAGTACCCCGCCACCATCGCCACCACCGGTTTCGGGCAGGTGCGGATCTGGCGCTGAAAATCGAGAACGTTGAGGTGATGAACGCCGGAATCATCCTGGTAGCCGCCGTAGTCGCCACGGACTTTCTGATCGCCGCCGGCGCAAAATGCTTTATCGCCTTCACCGGTCAGAACGATGACGCCAATATTGTCGTCATAGCGGGCATCCGCCAGCGCCTGAATCATCTCTTTGACGGTCAGCGGGCGGAAAGCGTTGCGTACCTGCGGGCGGTTGATGGTAATTTTGGCAATCCCGTCCGCCGATTTTTGGTAACGAATGTCGGTGTAGCCTTCGGAGCAGTCCTGCCATTCAATCGGGGCGTAAAGCATGGCTTCATCAAGAGAGATCATAAAGTGTCCTTCGGTTAACTCGCTAAAAACTGCGCCAGACAAGCCACGACAGCATCGGGGTTTTCCCGATGCGCGTTGTGTCCGGCATGATTAATCACGTGCGCGGTGGCGGAGAGTTCATCGGCGATGGCGCGAAACTTGCCGTCGCGTTCGCCGCAAAGGTAATGAAAAGGGAAATCGCGCGCCCGTAACGACGCGCGCAGATCGGGTTGTTCCGCCAGCGAGCTGGCCTGCAGCATCGCCGCCAACGCTCCGCCGTTATTGCGGCTGCGTAGCGCAACCAGCGACGCCCGCTGCGCTGCGTCCAGGGAAGCGAAGACCGGCTGCTGATACCAGTCGGCAAAGACCTGGGTCAGCGGCTCGCGGCGAAAGCGTTCAGCCCAGGCGGCATCGCTGTGCCGGCGCAGCCTACGCTGGTTATCATCCCCCAGGCCCGGATGCCCCCCCTCGACGACCAGCCCGCAGAGCCCTTCGCGCGGCTGGCTGACATAGAACATCGCCACCCGTCCGCCGAGGGAGTATCCCACCAGCCAGTACTTAAGTATGTTGTAACTATTAAGCGTATTCTTAATCAGCTCGCTGACATCGGCAAAATGGTTGACGGTAATATGCGCCGATCCGCCGTGGCCAGGCAGGTCAATATAGAGACGCGGATACGCGCCAAACGCCTGCCCCACCGTGCGCCACTCATGACTATCCCCGGCAAAACCGTGCAAAAAGACCAGCCAGGGATAGCCCGGCAGGCCGCTTTCAGCCACCGCGTGCAGCGTCATAGCTGACTCACCTGCGCCAGCAGCTGCTGAAGCGTTTGCGTACCGTCGGTTTCATTAACCGCCAGCTCAATCAACGTCGCGCCGGGTCCTCGCCAGGCAACGTCCAGCGCCTGCTCCAGCTCATTCCAGTCCGCAGGGCGATGGTAAGTCAGATTGAACATCGCCGCCGCGTGCGCGAAATGGATATTCTGCGGCATCAGATAGAACTGGCTGCGCTGCTCCTGCGGCGTGGGCAGCAGGGAAAAAATCTGCCCGCCGTTATTGTTGACGACAATCAGCACCAGCGGCGCGGAGGCCTGATGCAGCAGGGCCAGCGAGTTGAGATCGTAAAGCGCCGAAAGATCGCCGACGATAGCCAGCGTCGGACGCGCGCTGGCGCGCTGTACCCCGGCCGCCGTCGCCAGCAGGCCGTCTATTCCGCTGGCCCCGCGATTGCTGTAGACCGGGTAACCTACCGGTAGCTGCGACAGCGCGTCAATTAAGCGCACCACCAGGCTGTTGCCGACAAACAGCTGGCCCTGTTCCGGCAGATAGCGCCGGATTCGCTGCGCCAGCTGGGCTTCGCCGAAATCCTCGCTGCTGGCGACCGCCGCCTGCCATGCCTGGCGCGAAAGCTCGGGAATGACGGTGGGCCACGGCTGTCGTTTTTCCGCCGGATGCTGTTCAAGCCAGCGGTCGATGGCGCACACCAGCCGGCGACCGCGATGCTGGGCGGGATCCAGTCGCCCCGGCAAATTATCCACCAGCCAGTACTCTTCGGGTTCGCAGGTGGCCTGCCACTGCAAAACGCGTTTGCTGGTCAGGCTGCTGCCCAGTTGAACAACGATTTGCGCCTGCGCCAGTTCACTGACCGCCTTGCCGTTGCCCAGCCACAGGTCGGCGCAGGGGAGCGGCTGCCCGGTTTGCGAGAGCACATCGCCAATCAGCGGCCAGCCGAGGGTTTTCGCCCACTCGGCCACCTTGACGCCCTCTTCCGCGCTCATCCGTCCGGCGACCACCACGCCGCGTTTCTGCCGCCAGAAAAACCAGTCGCGCTGCTTTTCACTTTCCAGATGCAGAGAGTGACGCAGCCAGGGCTTGTCGCTCTGCCACCAATCACCGAGCTGCTGCTGCCACTCGGCGCCGGTGTCGTCCATATCGCCATACAGCGGTTCGGCAAACGGACAGTTAATATGAACGCCGCCGCAGTGTAGCGCGCCGAGCGCCTGGTCGAGGGTCGAGACCAGCCAGCGGGCGGAGATATCCTGCGACGGACGCGGCAGGGATAGCGTCTGCGACGGGTGCGAAGCAAACATGCCCGGCTGGCGAATCGCCTGATTCGCGCCGCAGTCAATCAGCTCCGGCGGCCGGTCGGCGGTCAGTAAAATGAGTTTTTCACCGGTCAGCCCGGCTTCAATCAGCGCCGGATAGAGGTTAGCCGTCGCGGTACCGGAGGTCACAATCACCGCCACCGGCTGACCGCTGGCTTTCGCCAGCCCTAACGCCAGATGGCCGAGGCCGCGTTCATCAAAGTGGGTATGGTGAATAAATGCGCGGTTTTCCGCCGCCGCCAGGGTTAAAGGTGTCGAGCGCGATCCGGGCGCAATGCAGATATGCTGCACGCCGTGGCGCGTCAATGCTTCAAGGATCACCGCCGCCCAGCGTCGGTTAAATGCGCTTACAGACATGAATTTGTCCAGTATCAAATATTGAGGCTAAGTATAGATAAAGCAAACTGTTGCCGTTTTGATATGCATCGTTTTCTCTATACTTCTGACAGCAGTAACGAACGCAATCCCGCGGCTTTATTTTCAATTTCCTGCCACTCCTGCTCCGGGTCGGAACCGCTGACGATCCCCGCACCGGCGTAGAGTCTGAGCGTACGCTGTTCGATTTTCGCCGAACGCAGAGAAACGCAAAATTCGCTTTGCGCCAGCGACAGATAGCCGGCGGAGCCTGCATACCAGCCGCGGGTAAAAAGCTCATTACGGGTGATAAAATCCAGCGCAACCCGGCGCGGTAAACCAGCAACCGCCGCCGTGGGCTGGAGCTGATGAAGGCAGCGGGCATCGTCAGGCTTCTCCAGCTCGGCCCAAATACAGCGCCGGAGATGCTGTACTTTCCGCAAACGGACAATCTGCGGCGGCAGGACTTCCAGCGCGCGGGTCTCCCCTTGCATCCGCTGACAGATATCCTCCACCACCAGCATATTTTCGCGCTGGTTCTTATCGTCGGCCATCAGCCAGTTACCCAAACGCTGCGCCTGGCGATCGTCCGCATGACTGGCAACGGTTCCCGCCAGCGCTTCGGTACGCAGCAGCGCTCCGCGACGCCGCCACAGCCGTTCCGGCGTAGAGCCCATAAAGGCCTCTTGCGCGTTAAAGACCATCAGGAAGTGGAAGCAGTTAAGGTTGCTGCGGCGGCTGGCCGCCATAATCGCTCCGGCGTTTAACGGAGCGGCGAAGTGCAAATCGGTGGCGCGAGCCAGCACCACTTTATCCATCTCCCCCGCCGCTATCGCCTGCGTCGCCTGCGCAATCAGCTCTCTCCACTGCGGATAAGCCGGGAAATGCTGTTCGCTCAGCAGAGAGGGCATCGCGGTAGCCTGCGCCTGTTTCGCCACCAGCGAATCGAGAAATTCACGTGCCGCACGGGCATCGTCACGGAGCGAGGTCTCGCTATATAACACCAGGCGTAGCGTGGCGCTGCCGCCCAGCCGACGCCACTCCAGCCTCGGCAAGATCAACAGACCCTGCTGAGGATGAAAGGCGTTAAGGCCGCAAATTCGCAAATCTTCACGCCCCTGCTGGCGCAAAAAAGCGTGCGCCTGCTCAAGGGAAGCAAAGATTTGCACCGCCCCCAGCGCGGCCAGCTCTTCATCGCCGCTGCGCTGCTGCCAGTAGAACTGCGGCCACTGCGGCTGATGCGTGCACCACAGAAGGGGATCAAATGCGTCATTCAGCGCGAAGGGGACATCGAAAATTCGCGTGCCGGGCAAGGGCGGGAACGCTTCATCCAGGCAGCGATACAGGCTTTCCAGCGCGGTGGATACAGACAGCACGCAAACCTCCACGGAGTAAAAACCCCACATTATACGGGGTACTACTGAGGAATAGCAGTACCCACGATGAGGGAGCGGTTTTTAATTAGCGCGGCGGTTAGTGGGTGGCGATTTCGAACGCCATGCCGATATGGTCGATGCCGTCCTCGTCGTAAACCTCGGTCACCGGCACAAAACCGAAGCTGGCGTAGAATTTTTGCAGGTGCGCCTGGGCGCCAAGATAGATAGCCTTTTGCGGCCAGTGTTGCCGGCAGCTGGCCAGCGCCTGTTCCATCAACTGATAGCCCAGCTTCTCGCCGCGTACCGCCTGGCTGACAATCACCCGACCAATCACCACCGGTTCAAACTCATCATCGCTCTTGAGAATGCGCGCGTAGGCTACCAGCTCATCGCCGCGCCAGCCGAGAAGATGGCGATTCTCCCCCACCAGATCGTCGCCGTCGACGTCCTGATAGGCGCAGGTTTGTTCGACAACGAACACCGCACAGCGTAATTTCAGCACGGCGTAGAGCTGTGGGACGGTCAGTTCACCGTGGTGAAGATCCTGCCATGTAATCATCTGCGCTTCCTTAATTAATTTTAACCCTAAATAATTCAAGTGGCATGAAGGCGGCCAGCGAGCTAATCCCCAGGAGCTTACATGAGTAAGTGACTGGGGTGAACGAGTGCAGCCAACACACATGCAACTTGAAGTATGACGGGTATACTTTGTTTTTTGACTCACGCCCTAAGGACACTGGACGATGGAATTACTCTTTTTGGGGACATCCGCTGGCGTGCCTACCCGTACGCGTAATATGACGTCGATAGTGCTGAATTTGCAACAGCCAACAATGGCTGAGATGTGGCTGTTCGACTGCGGGGAGGGAACTCAGCATCAGTTTCTGCGTACCCCTTATCATCCCGGCAAGCTGAATAAGATTTTTATTACGCATTTACATGGCGATCATCTCTTCGGTCTCCCCGGCCTGCTGTGCAGCCGCTCGATGCAGGGTAATTCTCTGCCGCTGACGCTGTACGGACCGAAAGGACTTAAAGCGTTCGTGGAAACCGCACTGCGCCTCAGCGGTTCCTGGACCGATTACCCGCTGACGATTATCGAAGTCGGGCCGGGACTGGTGCTCGATGAAGCCGGCTTCCGGGTCACCGCCTGGCCGCTCAACCACCCGGTCGAATGCTACGGCTATCGTATCGAACAGCATGATAAGCCGGGCACCCTTGACGCCGCGCAGCTTATCGCCGAAGGCGTGCCTCCCGGTCCGTTATTTCAGCGCTTAAAACAGGGATTAACGATTGAGCTGGAAGATGGACGGCGGATTGACGGCAGCCGCTACCTCGGCCCGGCAACGCCGGGTAAGAAGATGGCTATTTTCGGCGATACCGCCCCCTGCGAGGCGGCGCGGGAGCTGGCCTGCGGCGTGGATGTCATGGTTCACGAGGTGACGCTCGAACAGGCGATGGCGGAAAAAGCGAACAGCCGCGGGCATTCAACCAGCCAGCAAACGGCGGCGCTGGCGCGCGACGCGGGCGTCGGCACGCTTATCGCCACCCACTTTAGCTCTCGCTATGACGCTGAAGGCTGCCAGCGTCTGCTGGCAGAGTGCAGAGAGATATTTCCGTCCACCGTGCTGGCGGAAGATTTCATGGCGTATAGCGTAGAATAAAAAAGCGGCGTACCGCGGCAGAGAGACGCCGCGAATACGCCAGCCATTACTCTTCAGCATAGCTGTTATAACGCAGAATAGATTTTAAATTGCGATAGCCCAGGTAATCCTGGATCGAGTCGTCATCAATTCCTTTTTTTCCCAGCTCATAGCCGCACGCGTGGCGCAGCATCCTGGGATGAATATTTTGCTTCAGCTTCGCCAGCTCGCAGCACTCGCGAATAATTTGATAAAAACGCTGGCGCGTCATCTGATTGCCCCGGGAAGAGATAAACAGCAAATCGTTATGAGCCGGGTAACACTCTCTGGCCAGTAGCCAGCGCTGTAATGAGATAATTTCTTTGGGTTGTAAGGGATGATACCCAGAGATACCGTGACGCGCCCGGCGAATATAAACCCGTTTTCGCGACAGGTCGACATCCCGCAAGGTCAAGGCGGTAATTTCGTTAATCCGACAACCGTGCAAAAAACACATCTGGATCATGCAGCTATTTCTTTCCGGGTGCGCACAATAATGTGCAGCAAGTACCAGACGCTCAACGTCCTTGACGCTAAGATATTCCGTATCTACCTGCATACGTTATTCCTTTTCATCCATTTGACTATAAAATTACTGATAGGTAAATGTCAGCTGTACAATAGACTCAAATTTACCCACCGTTGCTCCACCCCGGGTTGAATATAAACGGGCAGCCAGCGGAAATACGCCTTTCCCGGTACTGCCGTCGATAGCAATACTCATCTGGTCCTGATTTTTATAAAGAGTAGAGTGATCGCTACTGGTGATTTGCAGTGCGATATTCTGCGCCGCATCGCTGGCGGCCATATTGGCAAAATGTCTGGCATCATCAACGTCGATAACGCCGTCAAATTTTACCGTTGCTTTTGTTGTCCCCGCCGGGCAGTTTTCGACATTCAGGTAAAAGGATTTCCACTCTGAAGCGTTGCCGGCCGTTTGAAAGTCAATATTCAGGAGCGGGCCAAAATTAACCTCTTGATACTTCGTGTCGGTACTGACGTCACAGGGGAGATAATAAATATTGCCGGTAATATTCAAAGGGATCCCGCCCGAGGATGAAAAAACAGGCAGCAATAATGCCAGCCATAGCGTCTTTTTCATTATCTACTCCTGCTATTCAATTTCTGCCTGAATGGTTGCCGTAGCGGTAAAGCCTCCGCCGCTGGGTAAATTCCCGGTGGTATTAATCGGATAAATTTTCATAGTGGTGTCCCCGGTCTGACTCGGGTAATTAAAATTGACCGGCAGCAGACCTGAAATGACCGGTATTTTGACGCCGGTAATATTTTCAATGCGCACCGCAATATCGCGATTGGTGGTCGCCAGCGCAGTGCTATCGTTAGTATCCGCCATTCCCTGGAACGACAGCGCGATTTTTACCCCGGCGGAAATATTGGTACAGGCCACCGTCATATTAACAACATGTGGAGAGAAGCCCTTCGGCATCTGGCCCGCGGTTTTAAAATGGTTGGCGGCAATATCCTCAAAATCAATATTAATCGCTTTACCGGTATTAATCTCGCAGGACTGCGGAACCGTTACCGACCCGCTCATTGAAATTTGCGTCAGGGGGATACCGCTGTAGCTGCCCGTTTTTCGCGTCCCGTAAACACTCAGGATAACCGTCGGAGGGATCGTCACCTGGCCAACAAAAGGCCGGGTAAAATAAAGCGAAATATATCCCAGTGACCCTGTGTCAAAAATGGAGCCGCCGGGATTACAGGCAAAACCTTGATTATTCTGATTACTCTTATCCTCAATCGGCGTAGGAATATACTTATTCACGCCCCCTGCAATAAATAACTCGGTGGCAATTTCCAGGTATTTATTTAGCTGGTAATAATTTAATCCGTTGCGGCTTTGCGTCGCGGTAAGGCCTGGCACCGTGGCTTTAAAATACGTCACCCCGCTGGCGTTATCACAGTCACACTTTGCCTTGTAGGTTCCCCCGGTACTCCAGTGGTACAAACGGGAAAACTCCATTCCGGCCTGATTTTGTGAGGGATTAGTAAAGCTTTCAATAAATGAAAAGCTGTCCTGAAAAGGCGCCCCGCCATTACCGGTATTCTGACACCACCCGGTTGCCGCCATCGCCTGCGGCGAGATCGCCAGCGCCGTCAGGCCCGCTAATATTCCCCATGAAAATCGTTTCATTGTCTCTGCATCCTTTCGATTATCGGCATTGCGCCTGGGCCACAATAATGCCGGTAAGTTCT
This sequence comes from Klebsiella sp. CN_Kp106, assembly GCF_040064575.1. Taxonomy (NCBI): domain Bacteria; kingdom Pseudomonadati; phylum Pseudomonadota; class Gammaproteobacteria; order Enterobacterales; family Enterobacteriaceae; genus Klebsiella; species Klebsiella sp. CN_Kp106. Next base: position 156,849 of record NZ_JBEAIG010000069.1, read on the forward strand.
TTTGCTGACGGCAGCGCATAGTGGATCTGGCAGCGGTCTTGCGTCCCGGAGCCCCACTTCACGTTGAGTACGCCGTTAGATTCCAGTCCGGTCAGGTAGACCTGTCCGCCATCGCCAACGATAAACGCCTGCTCAGAGGATGCCGCCCCGGGGACGCTGACCATGGCCCCGAAAGGCAGGGGTTGCCCGTTCTCCAGGCGTACCGTCATCAGTACCCGGTTACCCACGCTGGTGGCATAATTTGCGCGAACCACCGCCCCACGGGTAGGCACGACCGTCTGCGTCGCCAACTCGAGGTCGACATCGTCCGGCATCGTTGTGGTATCGAGCGTCAGGATATTCTTACGATACGGCGAGGCGTAAGGCACGACGGTATACCCTCTCCAGTCGGTTCTGACCCCTGTCTGGCTATTCACGCCGACGCCGGCGGCGCCGGGCGCCTTGATGAGAGCGACGGTTTCGCCGAAAGGCTGCCCCAGCGTCAGGCCGTTTTCATGTACCAGCGCTCCGCCGCGCAGGGCGTAGTTCAGCCGATGGCTGTATTTATCATGGCTGTAGCCGCCGGTAAGTTCAGCATAGGTTGCACGCCAGTCCGCATTGACGCTGCCGCTCTCCCCTCTTCCCTGGCTGGTGTAGCCTTCCTGCACGCTCCAGCTCAGGTTATTACGCTCCAGCAAGGTGCCGGAGAGGCCCAGATTGTTGCTTGTGGAGCCATTTTTGCTGCTGTTCAGGGAGTAGTTGGCATAAACCGGCTTCGGTAGCCATTCCCCCAAAGGCACGCTGATGCTCAGGGCAAAAAGGTGGTCTTCATCATTACGCTTACCGGTGTTCTGGTCGGTCGTATTGCGGTTATAGCTGTAGTTCATGCTATAGCTGATGCCGCGCCAGCTATTGTTGTATCCGACGCCCACTGACTCCATAGTGCGGCCGGTATTCCAGTAATCTTCGCGAATATAGCTCAGCGACAGCGACCCCATTTCTTCTCCAAGGCTCTGGCTGATCGTCACCTCCCCGCGGTTGCGCCTCCGTTCAATAGAAGGCGTGTAGTTGTCATCCCGATAGGTATCCAGCACTTCCTGCATATCCCAGTAACCGCTGGTCGCATAGCGATATCCCGCCAGGCTTACGTTAGTCCCCAGGCCCGGGAGGTCTTTGCTGTAACGCAGACGTACCGACTGCCCGCTCTCTTTATCTTTATCCTGTCGGGTCGACCAGGCCTGGATGATATCGGTCGATACGGCGCCCAGTTCACCGAGGTTTTTCCCCATTCCCAGCGCCACCGACTGGTACTTACTGCTAAACTGGCCGCCGCCGTACAGGGTTAACCCCCAGGGCAAGCCGTAGATTGCCGTCGCCTGCGTGAGGGGCGTTTCGTCAATGCTGTTGTCGTAGGCGCGATACACGCCGGAGGTCATGCTATATTTCAGCCGCCCTTCGCGCTGCAGGACAGGGAGCGAAGCGTAAGGTACGATCAGGTTCTGCTCGCTGCCGTCCGCCTCTTTGATGGTGACGGCTAAATCACCCGAGCCGCCGGTCGGGTACATATCGGTGATTTCAAAAGCGCCAGGCGCGACGTAGGTCTGGTAAATCTCATAGCCGTTCTGGCGAATAATGACCTGAGCATTAGTGCGCGCAATCCCGCGAACGACGGGCGCGTAGCCGCGCAGGCTTTCCGGCAGCATATCGTCATCGGAAGCCAGCATCGCCCCGCGAAAGGGAACACCCTCAAAAACGTCGGCGTCCGTGCTGCTATCGCCCAGCGTCATCACCCCCTGTAGCGATTTGATGTTGCGCTGCGCATAGGTATAAACCGTGTCCCAACTATTACTGGACTCTCCCCCGCTGCTGCTGCGCGACCAGGTCGTGTAGTTACGTAAACGCCACGGCCCGACGTTGATACCGGGGCGCAGGTTAACGTATTGATTATCGCTGTCCGGCGTATCGTTCTGACGTGACCAGTTATTTGCCCCGCTAAAGGAGTAATTCAGCAGGATCGCCGGCACCCCCTCATCCCACTGTTTCGGATCCACCCAGCCGCGGGCGGCGCTGGTCACCGCCGCCTGCGGGAAGCTCAATAGCAGGCGCTGCTGGCTGAAGCGAAAATCAGATTTTGCCTGCGGTATCACGCTGATATCCGCGCAGCCGGGCGATCTGCGGCCCAGCTCTGGAAATTGGGAGACGCGCACGCCCCATTCGGCCAAATCGTCTACCGTCAGGCAAGGCTGTAATTCCGTTATTCCCGGCCCTTTGCTCTGCTGAAAAACCACATCGCGGGTGTCCATAAAAACATTATTAAGATAAATATCTACCCGATAGGTCCCCGGCAGCTGTCCGCCAGCCTGCTCGTAAGCGGATAAATCCCTGACGCCCGTATGCGGGCCGTCCATTTCCAACAGGGCCGGGTTAAAAACCTCCCGCGCCAGAACATCTTCACACAGCGGTAGCAGCGCAACGGCCAGAGCGCCGGCTATCCGGTTAAGCCGCCATTTATTATGATTATTTTTCATTTTCCCTGGAACTCCCTGGCCTGAAAGCCTTTACAAATTCACGTGGTGCAGCGCGCCGGTACCGCCATAATCGTTAATCAGTTTCCACTGCAAAGCGCCCGCGCTGACGCCCGGCAGTTGAAAGCGCGCCGTTTCCCCCGGCCCCACCCAATTGGCCTCTTTAACTTCGGCGCCCGCCACTTTGACCTCGGCAAAATTCATATAAAAGGCGGTGGGATTCATGACCTGTAGCGTATTGCCGCTGCGCGTCCAGCGAAGCTGCTCCGTCACCATCTCCGGCGTTCCTTCAATGGATTTAGGTCGATAAATTAATTTGATGCGCGTTTTGATAGCGATCTGTAGGGTATTGGCGCCGGCTTTAGCCTGCGAGGAGGGAATCGCTTTGATGTTCATCCAGAACATACTTTCTTTATTTTCCGGTAAGCCGCCGCTGTAAATTACCCGCAGTCGGGTTTGCTGCTCGCCCTCAAGGCGAAATAAAGGCGGCGTTAACAGAAAAGGGGCTGCGCCCTTATTACTTTCAACCCAGCTTTGAATGAGATAAGGCGTAGCATCATTATTAGTTACGCTCAGTGAGGACTCTTTTTTACCGCCGGGATAAATCAGACGAGTACCGCCGGTCACCACGCCCGCATGCGCCGCAGCGCCGACCAACAGCCATCCAGCTATTAGCACTTTCAGGTATTTTTGCATCTCCAGCTCCCTGGAAAAGCGAGCCACATAGGGCTCGCTAACACTGTCATTTAGACGGAAAATTAGTTATAGCTGATGGTAAAGTTGGCTGTACCGTCAGCTTTACCCGCAACGATAGTGCTTTCAGTCTGGATATAACGGACGCGGAACGGCAGATCGATATTGCCGGTAGCGGGGATGGTCAGGCTGGCAGAACGCGTATAGAGCGGCAGCGTCGCGTTGCTGCTGGCGTCAACCAGCTGCAGGGCCACGCCTTCGGCAACGGCAGGATCGGTACCCGCTCCGGTCAGCTGCAGTTTATCATTATCACCGTTGACGTTAGCGCCGGAGAACAGTACCGATGCTTTGGTGACGGTAGTCGGGCAGTTTTCCAGTTTAATCGCGAAATTCTGTTCAGCCGCAGTAGACCCCGTACCGCTAAACGCGGTCTTGGCAATCTGCCCCATCTGAACTTCCAGCGGGTTGGACAGGTCGTTCACCACGTCGCAGCCCGCATCGATAATATCGCCGATAAACTTCACCTGACCGTCATCCGCCAGCGCAGCACCAGAGAACGCCGCGCAACCGGCGACAACAGCAGCAAGTAATGTTTTTTTCATGATTTATCCTTTTCAATGCAGTCGATGCATTAACTTATAAGCGCAATACCCTGCGCATCCTTTTATTTACGTTTGATATTAATAACGCAACAAAACATTGACCCATGAAATGGATATAATATTTTGAAGTGGTCATTATGTATCAATATGACCACTTCAATTAATTAGAATATAAATTGCCAGGGAAGGCGTTTTTGATTTCATATTTATCAGGAAAAATCCCAATAAACACGATAAAAAGCTAAAGAATGAGAGGCGGAACAAACCATACATAAAGCCAATTAAAACAATTAAAAAATAAATGACACCTATACTTAATATAACTATATGAAAATAATAGTAAAAAATATTGTTAATCATAAATTGACATTGTTACTACCTGTGGATAGCATAGGAGTCAGTTTGATACAAAATGACTATTCCGTTTACCAAACTTCTCTAAACCTCGCATCGTTACTGGCTGTATAGATAACCGTGTGCTGAATATTCCGGTGTCCAAGAAAGTCCTGAATTAATCGCGTATCCACCCCCTTATTAGCCAGCGCGAAACCGCATGCGTGGCGCAGCATATGCGGATGCGCGTTGATTTCCAGCTGGGCGACGAGGCTCAGGTTCTTCATCATCTGGTATATTCTCTGCCGGGATAAAGGCTGGCCATTTCGTGACAGAAAGAGCCAGCCAGAATTATTTCCGGGATAATTATCACGCACGCGCAGCCATTCGTTGAGTACCTTTACCTCTTGTTTATAAATAGGATGAGTGGTTGAAAAGCCGTTCTTCAGTCGACGAATATAAATGACCCCGCTTTGAATATCGATATCAGAGAGCTTCCAGTGACGAATTTCGCTCACTCGACAACCATGATTAAAACACATCCACAGTAAACAGACATCGCGCTCCGGGTTTGCTCCCCGCCTGGCCGCTTCAACCAAACGCTGAACCTCCCCGACAGTCAAATGCTTACGTCTTGTTTTCATTCACTTTCTCCATCTACAAAACACAATAGCGTGCGTAGTAATAATAGTACGGAAAATAAGAGGATGAGTGGAAACGTAAAGTGAGATTAATATGATAAAAAGCATGAATAATACGAAAAAGAGTAAAGAAAGCGCCTGGCGCTTTTGCGTAGATAAAAAAAGGACCGCCGAAGCGATCCTTTTCTCTGGCTAAAGATAGCATTACATCAGCGGCGTAGCCAATTGTACGATGCTGATGAGCGGCTGCGGCCAAACGCCCAGCACCAGCACCAGCAGCGCGGAGATGAGCACCACGATGCCTCCGGCGCTGTACTGCCAGTTAGACGGCGCATCGCGATTCAGTTTCTCCGGCGCGCTCAGATAGAGGCTTACCGCCACGCGCAGGTAGTAGTAGAGGCCAATCGCTGAACCCACCACTACCGCGCCGACCAGCCACCACAGGTGCGCATGCACACCCACCGCCAGCACGTAGAACTTACCGATAAAGCCCAGCGTCATCGGAATACCGGCAAGAGACAGCATCATCACCGTCATTACCGCCGACAGAATCGGACGATGCCAGAACAGGCCACGGTAGGAGTAGAGCGAATCGGCATCCGGGCCGCGGTACGGGCTGGACATCAGGCTCACCACGCCGAACGCGCCGAGGCTGCTGAACAGGTACCCTGCCAGATAAACGCCCACCGCTTCCATCGACATCTCACCGCTCTGCAGAGCAATTAGCGCCACCAGCAGATAGCCAAGATGAGAAATGGAAGAGTAGCCGAGCAGACGTTTAATATTGGTCTGGCTCAGGGCCATCAGGTTCCCGAAGATAATCGAAGCAAAGGCGATCAGGCCCAGCACCACGCGTACCGCCTCGCTGTCGCCCACCGGCATATAGAGGAACAGGCGCATGACCACGCCAAAGATGGCGATTTTACTGGCGGTCGCCAGGAAGGTGGAAACCGGAGCAGGCGCGCCCTGGTATACGTCCGGCGTCCACAGATGGAACGGCACCAGCGACAGCTTAAAGCCGAGACCGACAATCATCAGACCGAGACCAGCCAGCAGCAGCGGCTCGTGCAGCATGCCATCCGTCAGGCTCTTACCGAGCGCCAGGAAGGAGAGGTTACCGGAGTTGGCATACACCAGCGCCATACCGAACAGCAGAAACGAAGAGGCAACGGCGGACAGAATCGTATATTTGATACTGGCTTCCAGCGAACGTTTCTGGCGGAAGGCGTAGCCCACCAGGCCGAACAGCGGCAGCGAAATCAGCTCAATGCCGAGGAACAGCGCTGCCAGATGGTTAGCGCCCGCCAGCAGAATACCGCCCAGCGCGGCGATCAGCACCAGAAGATAGAACTCTTCTTTGTTGTCCTTGTAACCCTCAAGCCACGGGTAGGCGAAAGTACAGGTGGCGAGGCTCGCCAGCAGCACCAGCCCGGTATAGAGCATCGCGTAACCGTCAACGCGAATCAGCGGCGTGACGTCCATCGCTCCGTTCTGACCCACGAACCAGAGTGATATCAGCGCGGCGTTCAGGCCGAGAACCGACAGCGTGGCATTGAGGAAATGATTGCGTCGCCACGCAATGGAGAGCATCACAACCACCACCGTCAAGCCGACGATCAGCAGCGGTAGCAGTGCGATCAGTTGTTGTGGAGTTATTGTCATGGCGAATTACGGCCTTGTAGTAGAAACAGAATTAACAAACCACTGCTGAATGTTGCTCATCGCAGAGTGCGAGGTGTCCAGAATCGGCTGCGGGAAGAAGCCCAGCAGCACCAGCAGAACGACCAGCAGCAGGATGATCGACAGTTCACGCAGGGACATTCCCGGCAACGCTTTCGCGGCGATTTCGCTTTTTGCTTTACCAAAGTACGCGCGATGCAGCATCGACAGCGAGTACACGGAAGCGAACACCAGACCAAAGGTCGAAATAACGGTAATCACCGGCACGGTTTTATAGCTGCCGAACAGAATCATAAATTCGCCGACGAAGTTACCGGTACCCGGCATCCCGAGGGTCGCGACCGCAAAGAACATCGACAGCGCAGGCAGCCACTTGATCTTGCTCCACAGACCGCCCATCTGACGCATATCGCGCGTATGCAGACGCTCGTAAAGCTGACCGCAAAGAATAAACAGGCCGGCAGCGGACAGACCGTGAGCAATCATCTGAATCACCGCGCCCTGATAAGCCAGCTGGCTGCCGGTGTAGATAGCAATCAGCACGAAGCCCATGTGGGAAACGGAGGTGTAAGCAATCAGACGCTTGATATCGTACTGGCTGAAGGCCATCCACGCGCCGTAGAAGATACCGATGACGCCCAGCCACATCGCGATGGGGGCAAATTCGGCGGAAGCGTTCGGGAACAGCGGCAGCGCAAAGCGCAGCAGGCCGTAGGCAGCGGTTTTCAACAGGATCCCCGCGAGGTCAACGGAACCCGCGGTCGGCGCCTGAGAGTGCGCATCCGGCAGCCAGCCGTGCAGCGGAACCACCGGCATTTTTACCGCGAAAGCGATAAAGAAGCCCAGCATCAGCAGGTATTCCACGCCGTGGGACATCGGCGTCTTCAGCAGCTCTTCATAGTTGAAGGTCCATACGCCGGTAGCGTTGAAGTGAACAAACGCCAGCGCCAGGATGGATATCAGCATCACCAGACCGCTCGCCTGGGTATAAATGAAGAACTTGGTTGCCGCCGTGATACGCGTTTTACCGTCGGAAGCCTTATGGCCCCACAGCGCGATCAGGAAGTACATCGGCACCAGCATCATTTCCCAGAAGAAGAAGAACAGGAACAGGTCGATAGCCAGGAATACGCCGATCACGCCGCCCAGGATCCACATCAGGTTAAGATGGAAAAACCCCTGATATTTCTCGATTTCGCGCCATGAACAGAGCACCGCCAGCACGCCGAGCAGCCCGGTCAGCACCACCATCAGCAGCGACAGACCGTCGATAGCCAGATGAATGCTAATCCCGAATCGCGGGATCCACGGCATCACGAATTCCGACTGCCACTGCGGAATACCGGTAGATTGCGTGAGAGAATAGCCGCCCTGCATCCACAACTGCAGGCCAAGCAGAAACGTCAATCCCATAGTGATCAGCGCGATCCAGCGCGGCATCTTCACGCCAAAGCGTTCAGTCTGCCAGCACAGGAAGCCGCCGATGAAGGGAATTAATATTAGCCAGGGTAATAACATGGCGATCTTTATTCCTTGTTAAAGTCCCGTTCAGGACCGATTTTCAACGAATTCTCACAGAAAATTCACTTCGGATTGCGGGTGTTATTGCCCGGCAGCGCTATGCTTGCCGGGCCTACTGCTTGTAAGTCGGGTTAACCGACAACGCCCACAATCCTCAAACTCAACGCAATACCATCAGCAGCGCCAGCACCACGACAGCGCCGATGCCCATAGAAGCCACATACCAGCGCAGATAGCCGTTCTCGCTCACCACCAGGCCTTTGCCTGCGAAGCGGGAAAGGATCGCCGGAATGTTCATCAGGGCATTCAGCGGGTCGCTCTTCAGCAACCACGCCACGCCGAGGAACGGCTTAACGAACACTTTGTCATACAGCCAGTCAAAGCCCCAGGCGTTGTACCACCAGGTACCGAGCAGACGACCCGGCGCGCTGTTGGCAATCGACGTCACCAGCGTGCGTTTACCCAGCCACAGCCAGGCGGCAATCAGAATACCGGCGATAGCAATCACCCCGGAGGCAATTTCCAGCGTCATGACGCGTCCGTGATCAAGCTCGGTGGTCTGCGGCAGTACGCCTTCCAGCGGCGGCACAATCAGCGCGCCAACGAAGGTCGAGAGCACCAGCAGCACAATCAGCGGCAGATGATGGGTAATCCCCTTCCCTGCGTGAGCGTGAATTTGTTCTTTGCCGTGGAACACGATGAAAATCATACGGAAGGTGTACAGGGAAGTCATAAACGCCCCGACCAGGCCGGCAACCATCAGATTCAGATGACCGTTCGCCATCGCGCCCGCCAGAATCTCATCCTTACTGAAGAAGCCTGCCGTCACCAGCGGCAGCGCGGACAGCGCCGCGCCCCCCACCAGGAAGCAGACGTATACCAGCGGAATAGACTTACGCAGGCCGCCCATCTTGAAGATATTCTGTTCGTGGTGGCAGGCCAGAATCACCGAACCGGACGACAGGAACAGCAGCGCTTTAAAGAACGCATGGGTCATCAGATGGAAAATCGCCGCATCCCACGCCTGCACGCCGAGCGCGAGGAACATGTAGCCAATCTGGCTCATGGTGGAATACGCGAGCACGCGTTTGATATCGGTCTGCACCAGCGCGGCGAAGCCTGCCAGCACCAGCGTTACCGCTCCGACGATACCCACCAGATGCAGAATTTCCGGGGTCATCAGGAACAGGCCATGGGTACGCGCAATCAGGTAGACACCGGCGGTCACCATGGTGGCGGCGTGGATCAGCGCGGAGACCGGGGTTGGACCGGCCATCGCGTCCGCAAGCCAGGTCTGCAACGGCAGCTGCGCAGATTTACCCACCGCGCCGCCCAGCAGCATCAGGGTTGCCCACCACAGCATGTTATTACCGGCCTCGAAGTGCGCAGGCGCCAGTTCGACCATTTCGCGGAAGTTCAGGGTGCCCAACTCGTTGTAGAGAATGAACAGCGCGAACGCCAGGAACACGTCGCCGACGCGGGTCACCACAAAGGCTTTCATCGCCGCCGCGCCGTTCTTCGGATCGGTGTAGTAGAAGCCGATCAGCAGATAGGAGCACAGGCCCACGCCTTCCCAGCCAAGATACATCAGCAGCAGGTTATCAGCGAGCACCAGAACCACCATGCTGGCGATAAACAGGTTGGTATAGGCGAAGAAGCGAGAGTAGCCCTCTTCGCCGCGCATGTACCAGGAGGCGAACATATGGATCAGGAAGCCGACGCCGGTCACCACGGACAGCATGGTCAGAGAGAGACCGTCCAGCACCAGGTTGAAGCCGACGTTGAAGTCGCCCACCGACATCCAGGTCCACAGCGGCACGCTGACCGCCTGTTTGCCGTTGGCGAAGAAGTCAACGCCGACAAACGCCGTGACCAGCGCCGCCAGGCCTACCGAGCCTACCCCCACGGTGGCGGATAAGTTTTCCGACCAGCGGCCGCGAGAGAAGGCCAGCAAAACAAAGCCAATCAATGGCAAAAGAATGGTTAAGGCAAGCATGTTCATCCGCGCAACTCACTTACTGAATCGATGTTCAGGTTCTGGCGACGACGATGGAGCTGCAGCAGCAGCGCCAGGCCGATACTCGCTTCCGCGGCGGCGAGGGTGATGGCGAGGATATACATTATCTGGCCATCGGTCTGGCCCCAGTAGCTCCCTGCAACCACGAAAGCCAGCGCCGCGGCATTGATCATGATCTCCAGGCTAATCAGCATAAACAGCAGATTGCGGCGGATGACCAGCCCCGTCAGGCCGAGGACAAACAGGACAGAGGCGAGGATCAGTCCATGTGTTAAGGGGATCATGCGTGTTCCTCCGTTTTTCTTTTATCGCTGTCGTTCGGACGGTTGCTCAGCACTTCCCCGACGCGCTCTTCACGGCCGATATGGAAGGCAACAACCAGGCCCGCGAGCAGCAGCATGGAGGCCAGCTCCACCGCCAGAACGTACGGACCAAACAGCGCAATACCGACCTCTTTGGCGTTAATCGCCGCGCCGTCGATACCCTGATCGTTAATACCAAGGATGGCGTAAACGATAACCACCAGCAGTACCGCTGCGAGAATGGCCGGACCGATCCAGATCCCAGGTTTCAGCCACTGGCGCTCCTGCTCGATTTCGCTGCCGCCCAGGTTGAGCATCATCACCACGAACACGAACAGCACCATGATGGCCCCGGCGTAGACGATAATTTCCAGCGCACCGGCGAAATAAGCCCCTAAGGAGAAGAACACCCCGGCGATCGCCAACAGCGAAATGATCAGGTACAGCAGCGCGTGCACCGGATTGGTGTGGGTGATCACCCGCAGGGTTGCGAGGATGGCTATCAGGCCACAGATATAAAAAGCGAATTCCATTGCCCTCTCCTTACGGTAACAGGCTCTTGACGTCGATAGGCTTAGCTTCGTTCTCTGCTTCGCCCTTATCTTTGCCGTCGATTGCCATACCCGCCATCCGGTAGAAGTTATATTCCGGGTATTTACCCGGACCGGAAATCAGCAGATCCTCTTTTTCGTACACCAGATCCTGACGTTTGTATTCGCCCAGCTCAAAATCCGGGGTCAACTGAATCGCCGTGGTCGGGCACGCTTCTTCGCACAGGCCGCAGAAAATGCAGCGCGAGAAGTTGATGCGGAAAAACTCCGGGTACCAGCGGCCGTCTTTGGTCTCCGCTTTTTGCAGAGAGATACAGCCTACCGGACAGGCTACCGCACACAGGTTACAGGCAACGCAGCGCTCTTCGCCGTCCGGATCGCGCGTCAGCACGATGCGGCCACGGTAGCGCGGCGGCAGATATACCGGCTCTTCCGGGTACATCCGAGTTTCACGTTTGGCAAAGGCGTGCATCCCGATCATGCAGATACTGCGGACCTGGGTGCCAAACCCTACCAATAATTCTTTTAAGGTCATGGTCAATTCACCCCTTATTGCGCCTGCCAGAGAATGACAGCCGCCGTTACCAACAAGTTGATCAGCGTTAACGGCAGGCATACCTTCCAGCCAAAGGACATTACCTGGTCATAGCGCGGACGCGGTAATGATGCGCGGATCAAAATGAACATCATCATAAAGAACGCGGTTTTCAGCGCGAACCAGATGAAAGGAGGTAACCATGGGCCATTCCAGCCGCCGAAGAACAGCGTCACAATCAGCGCCGATACGGTAACAATCCCGATATATTCACCGACGAAGAACAGACCGAACTTCATGCCGGAGTATTCGATGTGATAACCGTCAGCCAGCTCCTGTTCCGCTTCCGGTTGGTCAAACGGGTGACGGTGACATACCGCTACGCCCGCAATCGCAAAGGTCACGAAGCCAAAGAACTGAGGGATGACGTTCCACAGATGCGCCTGGTTGTTGACGATATCGGTCATGTTGAATGAACCGGCCTGCGCCACCACGCCCATCAGGGAAAGCCCGAGGAACACTTCGTAGCTCAGGGTCTGGGCAGAAGCACGCATCGCGCCAAGCAGCGAGTATTTGTTGTTGCTCGACCAGCCGGCGAACAGCACCGCATAGACCGCCAGACCTGCCATCATCAGGAAGAACAGGATCCCGATGTTCAGATCGGCCACCACCCACGTCGGGCTGACCGGCACAATGGCGAAGGCCAGCAGCAGCGAAGTAAAGGCAATCACCGGCGCCAGAGTAAAGATCACGCGATCCGAGAAGCGCGGAACCCAGTCCTCTTTAAAGAACATTTTGATCATGTCGGCGACGAGCTGCAGCGAACCGCCCCAGCCCACGCGGTTAGGCCCGTAACGGTTCTGGAACAGGCCCAGCAGACGACGTTCGCCAAAGCTCATAAACGCGCCGCAGGTCACCACCACCAGCAGAATCACCACCGCTTTAAGGATGCCTAACAGAATGTCGATGAGATCGGGAGTTAACCAACTCATGCTTTCGCCTCCTGCAGAGTATCAATACGCGCTCCGGTCAGCACCGGCGCAATCCCTGGCATGCCCATCGGTAAGCCAACCTGCCCTGCCGTCAGCCCCGCCGAGATTACCAGCGGCAGGCTAAGCGCCTGGCCATCAACGCTGAAGGAAACCATCGCCCCTTCGTTCACGCCAAGCTTCGCGGCATCTGCCGGGTTCAGCTTAACGTACGGCTGCGGCATGCGGCTCTGGAATACCGGAGCACGCTGCGACAGCTCGTCGCTGCCGAACAGATGGTAGTAAGGCGCGATACGCCATTTCCCTTCTTCAGCCTGGAAGCTTGCCGGTACCGCGGTAAAGTACTCAAGACCGCTGGCGGAGGCTTCAATCAGACGCACGCCCGGATCGCCGTGGCGCAGTTTACCGCCCACTTCATCCTGGAACTTGTTCCACGCCTGCGGGGAGTTCCAGCCCGGAGCCCAGGCAAAGGGAATTTGCGAGCGCGGCGCGGACGGCTGGTTGTTCCCTTCCATGGAGAAGGCAAACATGGTGTCTTTATCCTGCGGTTGACGGGGTTCATGCACGCTGATGTTGGCGCGCATCGCCGTACGACCGCTATAGCGGTGCGGTTCACGGGCCAGCTTCTGACCGCGAATGCGGAAGGTTGCATCCGGCGCGGCGTCTTTGATACCGGCCAGCTGCGGTAGCGCGGCAATGGCGGCGTCAATCACGTGGTCCAGCTGCGTCCAGTCAACCTGGCGATTGTTAACGGTGCTGTGCAATGAGTGCAGCCAGCGCCAGCTTTCCAGCATCACGGTTTTCGCGTCGTAGTAGGCCGGGTCGTAAACCTGGAAGAAGCGCTGGGCGCGACCTTCGTTGTTGACCACGGTACCGTCGCTTTCCGCGAAGCTTGCCGCGGAGAGCACCAGATGCGCTTTTTCCATAATCGCGGTACGCTGATGGTCAACCACCATGACCAGCGGCGCTTTCGCCAGCGCCGCGTCAACGCGGGCGGCTGAAGCGTGGCGGTGCAGGTCGTTTTCCAGCACGATAACCGCATCGGCGTTACCGGTCTCCAGTTCGCTCAGCGCCTCTTCAAGCGAGCCGCCGCCGATCATCCCGAGTCCTACGCTGTTCACTGCCCGGGCGACCATGGTCACGCCAACGTCAGCGCCGCGGCCTTTCAGGGCTTTCGCCACGTTGGCGGCGGCCTGAATCACCTCGATGCTGCCGGCGTTGGTTCCGGAAACAATCAGCGGTTTTTTCGCTCCGGCTAACGCCTGAACGATCACGTCGATTTTGCCTTTCAGCTCGCTGCTCAGCCCTTCGACCGCCGGCGCGCTATCGTCCAGCGCGTGGGCGATGGCGAAGCCTAGACGCGCCTGATCTTCCACCGGCGCGCGGTAGGTCCATGCGGCGATATCATCAAGACGCGTGTCGTCGATATTGGTCACGAACAGCGGATGCTTCGCGCGCTGGCCGATGTTAAGGATCGCGGCGATCTGCCAGTCGGCGACTTTCTGCGCCGCCGCCATTTCACGCGCTTTGCCTTTCACCGCCTGACGCACCGCCAGCGCGATACGCGCGCCGGTCTGGGTGATGTCCTCACCGAGGATCAGCACCGCATCGTAGGATTCGATCTCGCGCAGCGCCGGGGTATGAATACCGCCTTCGCGCAGCACTTTCAGCATCATCTGCAGGCGCGCTTGTTCGCCCTTCGCGATGCCGGTATAGAAGTTTTCGGCGCCGACCAGCTCGCGCAGCGCAAAGTTGCTTTCAATGCTGGCGCGCGGGGAGCCGATACCAATCACCTTCTTCGACTGGCGCAGGATATCTGCCGCCCCCTGCATCGCCTGTTCGGCGTTGAGGGTGATCAGATCGTCGCCGCGGCGCTGAACCGGCTGACGCGGACGATCTTTCAGATTGACATAGCCATAGCCGAAACGACCGCGGTCGCAGAGGAAGTAGCGGTTAACGGTACCGTTATAACGGTTTTCGATACGACGCAGTTCGCCGTAGCGCTCGCCGGGGCTGATGTTACAGCCGATGGAACACTGCTGGCAGATGCTTGGCGCAAACTGCATGTCCCACTTACGGTTATAGCGCTCGGAGTGCGTTTTATCGGTAAAGACGCCGGTCGGACAGACTTCCACCAGGTTACCGGAGAACTCGCTTTCCAGCGTACCGTCTTCCGGACGGCCAAAGTAGACGTTGTCGTGAGCGCCGTAAACGCCCAGGTCGGTACCGTCGGCATAGTCTTTGTAGTAGCGAACGCAGCGGTAGCAGGCGATGCAGCGGTTCATTTCGTGAGAGATGAACGGCCCCAGATCCTGGTTGCGGTGGGTACGCTTGGTAAAGCGGTAGCGACGGAAGCTATGACCGGTCATTACGGTCATATCCTGTAAGTGGCAGTTGCCGCCCTCTTCGCACACCGGACAGTCGTGCGGGTGGTTGGTCATCAGCCACTCAACTACGCTTTCGCGGAACTGCTTCGCTTCTGCGTCGTCGATGGAAATAAAAGTGCCGTCGGATGCCGGTGTCATACAGGACATCACCAGGCGGCCACGCGTGTCTTCCGCGTTCTGATATTGCTTCACCGCACACTGGCGGCAAGCACCAACGCTTCCCAGCGCCGGATGCCAGCAAAAGTAAGGAATATCAAGACCCAGAGAGAGACAAGCTTCTAACAGGTTGTCCGCTCCGTTGACCTCGTACTCTTTGCCGTCTACATGAATCGTAGCCATTAGCGTGCTTCCAAAATAAAAAAACCTTTAGATTACCAGCGCGTCTTAAGCAGGTTCGGCTGAATCCCGTTGATTGCATGGGTATTGCTGAACTGCTGTTTAATGCCAGCTTCGAATTCTTCGCGGAAATATTTAATCGCGCTCTGTAGCGGCTCAACCGCACCCGGCGCGTGTGCGCAGAAGGTTTTACCCGGACCGAGGAATCGACACAGTTGCTCAAGCGTCTCGATATCACCCGGCTGGCCTTCGCCGCGCTCGAGAGCGCGCAGAATTTTCACGCTCCACGGCAGACCGTCACGGCAAGGCGTACACCAGCCGCAGGACTCACGGGCAAAGAACTCTTCCAGGTTGCGTACCAGCGGCACCATGCCAATCTCATGGTCAACCGCCATCGCCAGCGCGGTGCCCAGACGGCTGCCCGCTTTACCAATGCTTTCGAACTCCATCGGCAGGTCGAGATGCGCTTCGGTCAAGAAGTCGGTGCCCGCGCCGCCCGGCTGCCAGGCTTTGAACTTCAGGCCATCGCGCATGCCGCCCGCGTACTCTTCGAGGATCTCGCGCGCGGTGGTGCCGAACGGCAGCTCCCAGACGCCCGGATTCTTCACGCGGCCGGAGAAACCCATCAGCTTGGTGCCGGCGTCTTTACTGGTCGAAATGTTCTGATACCACTCGACGCCGTTGGCCAGAATCGCCGGGACGTTGCACAGGGTTTCAACGTTGTTTACGCAGGTCGGTTTGCCCCAGACGCCCGAGCTGGCCGGGAACGGCGGCTTCGAACGTGGGTTGGCGCGGCGGCCTTCGAGGGAGTTAATCAGTGCGGTTTCTTCGCCGCAGATATAGCGCCCTGCCCCGGTGTGCACAAACAGTTCGAAGTCAAAACCGGTGCCAAGGATATTTTTACCCAACAGGCCCGCGTCGGTCGCTTCGGCAATGGCCCGGCGCAGATGCTGCGCCGCTTCGATATATTCGCCGCGCAGGAAGATATAGCCGCGCCACGCTTTCAGCGCGAACGCGGAGATCAGCATGCCTTCCACCAGCAGGTGCGGCAGCTGTTCCATCAGCAGGCGGTCTTTATAGGTACCCGGCTCCATTTCATCAGCGTTACACAGCAGGTAACGGATGTTCATGGACTCGTCTTTCGGCATCAGGCTCCACTTCAGACCGGTGGAAAAGCCCGCGCCGCCGCGCCCTTTCAGGCCAGCGTCTTTTACCGCAGTGACGATTTCATCCGGCGCCATGCCGGAGAGCGCTTTACGCGCCCCGGCGTAGCCGTTTTTACTCTGGTATTCATCCAGCCATACCGGCTGTTTGTCGTCGCGCAGACGCCAGGTTAACGGATGGGTTTCGGCAGTACGAATAATGGTTTTCATTTATACCGCTCCAGGAGGTCAGGAATCGCTTCCGGCGTCAGATAACTGTGAGTGTCCTCATCAATCATCATGGTCGGCCCCTTGTCGCAGTTGCCCAGGCAGCAGGTCGGCAGCAGGGTGAAGCGGCCATCAAAGGTGGTTTGACCCGGTTTGATATCCAGCTTCTTCTCAATCGCCGACTGAATGCCCTGGAACC
The DNA here is from genome assembly GCF_040064575.1 of Klebsiella sp. CN_Kp106. Classification (NCBI taxonomy): domain Bacteria; kingdom Pseudomonadati; phylum Pseudomonadota; class Gammaproteobacteria; order Enterobacterales; family Enterobacteriaceae; genus Klebsiella; species Klebsiella sp. CN_Kp106. The sequence goes on from NZ_JBEAIG010000069.1 coordinate 173,509, forward strand.
CGGTGATGTGGCACACCACGCTGTCGCAGTAGCGAATCACGTGACGGCCCACCGGCTGGCGGAAAATCTGGCTGTAGAAGGTCGCAACGCCTTCTACGTCGCTGGCCGGGATCCCCAGCACATCGGCGATAGCGTAGATTGCGCCGTCCGGCACCCAGCCGCGCTGCTTCTGAACGATCTTCAGCGCTTCAATGGACGCCGCACGCGGGTCTTCGTAGTGGTGCTTCTCGTGCTCAATCGCCTCACGCTCTGCCGCACTCAGCTCAAAAGCCTCGGTTTGTGGTTGTTGATTCTCGTGCATAATTAGCGGTCCACGTCTGACATAACAAAATCGATACTACCCAGATAGACAATCAGGTCGGAGACCAGACTGCCGCGAATAGCGGCCGGGATCTGCTGCAGGTGCGCGAAGCTTGGCGTGCGCACGCGGGTACGGTAGCTCATGGTGCTGCCGTCGCTGGTCAGGTAGTAACTGTTAATACCCTTGGTCGCTTCAATCATCTGGAAGGATTCTTGCGCCGGCATGACCGGACCCCAGGAAACCTGCAGGAAGTGAGTAATCAGGGTTTCGATATGCTGCAGCGTGCGCTCTTTTGGCGGCGGCGTCGTCAGCGGATGATCCGCCTTGAACGGGCCTTCCGGCATGTTATCGAGGCACTGCTGAAGAATGCGCAGGCTCTGGCGCAGCTCTTCCACTTTCAGCATCACGCGGGTGTAGCAGTCGGAGACGCCACCGCCGGTCGGGATCTCAAAGTCGAAGTTTTCATAGCCAGAATAGGGACGCCATTTACGTACGTCGAAGCCGATGCCGGTCGCGCGCAGGCCCGCGCCGGTGGTGCCCCACTCCAGCGCCTCTTTCGCGTTGTAGGCGGCAACCCCTTTCGAACGACCGATGAGGATGGTGTTGCGCAGCGCGGCTTTCTCATAGGAATCCAGACGCTTCGGCATCCACTCGAGGAATTCGCGCAGCAGGCGATCCCAGCCGCGGGGCAGGTCGTGCGCGACGCCGCCGATACGGAACCAGGCCGGGTGCATACGGAAACCGGTAATCGCTTCCACCAGATCGTAGATCTTTTGACGGTCGGTAAAGGCAAAGAACACCGGCGTCATCGCCCCGACGTCCTGAATAAAGGTGGAGATGTACAGCAGATGGCTGTTGATACGGAACAGCTCGGAGAGCATCACGCGGATCACATTGACGCGATCCGGCACGGTTATCCCCGCCAGTTTCTCAACCGCCAGCACGTAAGGCATTTCGTTAACGCAGCCGCCGAGATATTCAATACGGTCGGTATACGGAATGTAGCTGTGCCAGGACTGGCGCTCGCCCATTTTCTCGGCGCCGCGGTGGTGGTAGCCGATATCTGGCACGCAGTCGATGATCTCTTCGCCATCAAGCTGCAGAATAATACGGAACGCACCGTGAGCGGAGGGGTGGTTCGGGCCGAGGTTAAGGAACATGAAGTCCTCGTTTTCGGTCCCGCGCTTCATGCCCCACTCTTCCGGTTTGAAGGTCAGCGCTTCCATTTCCAGATCCTGTTTGGCTTTGGTCAGCTCAAACGGGTCAAATTCGGTGGCGCGCGCCGGGTAGTCTTTACGCAGCGGGTGACCTTCCCAGGTCGGCGGCATCATGATGCGGCGCAGGTTCGGGTGACCATCGAAGGTCACGCCAAACATCTCCCAGGTTTCACGCTCATACCAGTTGGCGTTAGGGAACAGTTTGGTGAAGGTCGGCAGATGCAGATCGTTTTCAGACAAGGCAACCTTGAGCATGATGTCGCGGTTGCGGTCTATGGAAATCAGATGATAGAAAACGGAAAAATCCGCGGCGGGTAAACCGTCGCGGTGCGTGCGCAGACGTTCATCCATGCCGTGCAGGTCAAACAGCATCACGTAAGGCTTCGGCAATTTCCTCAGGAAATCACCCACCTCAAGCAGCTGTTCACGCTTCACCCAAACCACCGGAACGCCGGTGCGGGTTGGCTGAACGGTAAAGGCATCCGGCCCAAAACGGTTGCGCAGTTCGCCGATCACCGGGTCATCAAGGTGATCGCGGGTTTGCCAGGCTGGTGCGGCGTCATGCGCGGTTAAATCGGTCATATTGTTCACCATTGCAAAAGGTCCGTGGTGACTGCCGGCGAGGCTTCGCGCTGTAGTAGATTGATTTGCGAAGTTTTTATCCCGCCCGCAGGCGCAAGTTAAATCTCGTCCGGAGTCCGCAGATTGGTCACTGCAATACGTTCGCCGCGTTTACGCTCGCGTTCCGACTGCATATTGGCGCGGTACACGCCCTGATCGCCAACCACCCACGAGAGCGGACGGCGTTCTTTACCAATGGATTCCTGCAGCAGCATCAGCGCCTGCATATAAGCTTCCGGACGCGGCGGGCAGCCCGGGATGTAAACATCGACCGGAATAAACTTATCCACGCCCTGGACGACAGAGTAAATATCGTACATTCCGCCGGAGTTGGCGCATGCGCCCATCGAGATAACCCACTTCGGCTCCAGCATCTGGTCATAAAGACGCTGAATGACCGGCGCCATTTTGGTAAAGCAGGTGCCGGCAACCACCATCAGGTCAGCCTGACGCGGGGAGGCACGTAATACTTCTGCACCAAAGCGCGCAACGTCATGCACCGCGGTGAATGACGTCACCATTTCCACGTAGCAGCAAGAAAGGCCGAAGTTGTAAGGCCAGATTGAGTTCTTACGGCCCCAGTTCACCATGTCATGCAAGGCGTGTTCGAGTTTCCCCATATACACGCTTTTATTGACTTCTTGCTCCAGGGGGTCGGTTACGATCTCCTGTTTTTGCAGGGGGTAACGGTCGTTCTCACCGTTAGGATCGATGCGGGTGAGCGTATAATCCATCTTATTGCCTCGCTTTTACTGCGTATGACGGTTAGTGGGACTGTCTGTTTCCGGGTTAACCAGCGTGCGACGGGAGCGCGCAGGCGTCCAGTCCAGTGCGCCGATACGAACGAGGTAAACCAGACCAGCCAGTAGCACTAAAATGAAAATTGCGGCTTCCACAAAGCCGACCCAGCCGCTTTCACGGATAGAAGTCGACCATGCGTAGAGATACAGGGCTTCCACGTCGAAGATAACGAAGAACATGGCAACCAGATAAAACTTCGCAGAAAGACGTAAGCGAGCCGAACCGACGGAGTCGATCCCGGATTCAAACGGCGTGTTCTTGCTTCGCGCGCGCGCGCGTCCGCCAAGGTACCAGCCGCCGACGAGCATCAGGCAGCACAGGCCGATAGCGATGATGAGAAATATAGCGAATGCCCAATGATGAGCGATGACTTCAGTGGATGTTGACATACGCATTGCTTAACCAAAAAAGTGTAGCGCTAAAACCCTCTGCTCTTACTGGCAGATGAACGCCACAGCGTTTCACGGGGAGGAATAAAAAAATAGCCGTGCAAAAAAGCGTCCCTGGGTGATGTGGAAGGCCAGTTGCGGTGGCTTTTTACTCCTTTCATTAACCTTTTGTCAACTTTAACAAAAGTTTTCACAACATTAATTTACATTGGATTTTTTTCATTAACATTAAATGCCCTTTCATGCGGAATAACCTTGCATACTGTTCGGCTTTAGTGTTGTTGAATCGTGTCCGTTTCCGCCGTAAATCAAAATGGCCCGCCTATTTTGACAGGATTCAGACACGATTCCTCCCCCTAAGGAGGGGTATTTTCTTGATCTGCGACACGCTTTTGTTAATTCAACCAAGAAAACAGCAACAAACCAGATGGTTTTTTAACATTAGCAGGAAGTATTGAAAGTGCAGAGAAAAGTCGAGAAATGAGAGGAGGAGCGGATCTAACTTACTGATTTAGCTCAAAAGAAATCAACAAAAGTTTCCATTAATCAATAAAATTTGAAAAAAACGAACCGCAGCGGCAATTTCACACGTCTGGGGTTCGTTTTTACACTTACATTTTGTTACCAGTTTTTGTGATGTTTGTTAGCTTTTCCCGCTCAGGAAATAAGGGAATTATCTCCCCCTTCGGGAGTATAAACGCGTTGCGTTGACCACGGCTGGTACTCTGCGCTCAACGACTGAAAAATGGCCTGCGTCAGCTCGCTTGCCTTCTGCGGATTGCAGTTCAGCATGTAGCGGGTATCCGGCAGTACGGGTAAACCGTCACTCCGGCCCGGTACGCGAAATTCGGGGCTCATCATCTCTACCGGCTGCGCGGTCACGCCAAGCCCGGCTTTCACCGCCGCCTTCACCCCCGCCATTGAGCTTGCCGCATGGGAAAGATGCCACGCAACGCCGGCGGCGTTGAGTACCTCAACGATCTCTTCCCGAAACGGATCCGGGGCATCCAGCAAAACAAGCGGGACAGACTCGCCCTGAGGGAGGACATAATCCGCTGCGCAGTACCACAGCGTTGGCGACGTGCGCAGCGTCAGCATGTCAGAACCCTTGGTTTGTCGGGTCGTCAGCGCAAGATCGATTGCCCCGCTCTTCAGCATATCGACGATATCAAGGTGTTTGAGGACTTTGATTTCCAGCGTCAGCCTGGGATAAAAACTACCAATCCGGTTTAACAGGCACGGTAAAATGGTATCCGCCGTCTCATCAGAGGCTCCGACAGTCAGCGTTCCCTGCAGGCTGCCAAACATGAGCGACATACAGGCTTCATCATTAAAGCGCAGAATTTTCCGCGCATAGCCCAGCAGCTGAATGCCCTGCTCGGTCAGAAGCTTATTGCGCCCGTGGCGAGCAAAAAGCTCTTTGCCAACCAGCTGCTCCAGCCGCTGCATCTGCTGGCTCACCGCTGACTGGGTCCGGCGCACCGCGACGGCGGCAGCGGCAAAGGTACTGAGATCGGCGACGGCAACAAAGGTTCTCAAGAGATCGAGGTCTAAATTTAGTATCGAACGATTTTCATTTATCATATTTGCTTCACATTCAGGCGGCTAATGCTTACCTGCCTTGTTGATGCTGTGCTCCAGGCTTCCGGCTAATCCTTAAGCTTCGCGTTACCCGCCAGAGACGGACGGATGAACAACTGGACGAACGTTATTGCATTAGAAAGCACTCATCCGCAGCAAATGCGCGGAATTTCAGAGTAATATTTTGCTCGTACGCCTAAGCGCTTTTAATTACGACGCATTTGTTTTTGTGATGTAACGCAAAAAATAGCCGTCAATGACCATTGTCTGCATCCTCACCGGCGACAAACCTTGCCATCGGGCTCAGGCAGAACAAAAACCTGCAATAACAATGTATTAATAAAGAAATAAGCTACCTGGCATAGCCATATGTCGGTATTAACGGCGATATTCTAACCGAAAACCACAATATTTATAAGCGTTAATCAGTATTATCTCAGGCCACTTTAAATGCTGGTCAGCACTTTAATTAAATTAACAGATCTAAGAATATTCCTTGCATAAAATAAAACTCATTTAGCTATTAAATACTTTCATTAAAAATATCTAGCAAAGTTGTTACAACCTTCAGCGTATTGTGAATTAAACGTTCACCAGACGATGATTCGTTTTACGCGCAAAAAACAAGCGCCGGTCCTCTTTAAATCAACAAACCAGATAAACGTTCGCCAAAACACCACCAGGCACAATATAAGACCATCAATAAAAGTATTAAAGGTGTAATGTATAAACAAAAGCGCAGCTCACCAGACAAATTGATTAAACCAAAAAGCGATGAATAGCAAAATCTTCTCCTGTTAACCCTTCAAAACAGCGGGGAGGCGGAGTACATTATTCCGTGCTGACTTCCACGGCAGGGAGTGGCGATAACAGCTAAAAGGTCAAGGTTCATGTCCCCCATCGAAAAATCCAGCAAGTTAGATAACGTCTGTTACGACATCCGCGGCCCGGTTCTGAAAGAGGCGAAACGCCTTGAAGAAGAAGGCAATAAAGTCCTGAAGCTGAACATCGGCAACCCAGCGCCGTTTGGCTTTGACGCGCCTGACGAGATCCTCGTTGACGTTATCCGCAACCTCCCTACCTCGCAGGGCTACAGTGATTCAAAGGGCCTCTATTCCGCCCGTAAGGCCATCATGCAGCATTACCAGGCCCGCGGTATGCGTGATGTGACGGTCGAAGATATCTATATCGGTAACGGCGTTTCGGAGCTTATCGTCCAGGCCATGCAGGCGCTGCTGAACAGCGGCGATGAAATGCTGGTCCCGGCGCCGGATTATCCGCTGTGGACCGCCGCGGTCGCGCTTTCCAGCGGTAAAGCGGTGCACTATCTTTGCGATGAGTCTTCCGACTGGTTCCCGGACCTCGACGATATCCGCGCGAAAATCACCCCGCGTACCCGCGGCATCGTGATTATCAACCCGAATAACCCAACCGGCGCGGTGTACTCAAAAGAGCTGCTGATGGAGATCGTCGAGATCGCCCGCCAGCATAACCTGATTATTTTCGCCGATGAGATCTACGATAAGATCCTCTACGATGAAGCGCAGCACCACTCAATTGCGCCGCTGGCCCCGGATCTACTCACCGTTACCTTTAACGGCCTGTCAAAAACCTACCGCGTTGCCGGCTTCCGCCAGGGCTGGATGGTGCTGAACGGGCCGAAGAAACACGCAAAAGGCTATATCGAAGGCCTGGAGATGCTGGCCTCTATGCGCCTGTGCGCCAACGTCCCGGCCCAGCATGCGATCCAAACCGCTCTCGGCGGCTATCAGAGCATCAGCGAATTTATTGTTCCCGGCGGACGCTTGTATGAACAGCGTAATCGCGCCTGGGAGCTGATTAACGACATTCCGGGCGTCTCGTGCACTAAGCCGAAAGGCGCGCTGTATATGTTCCCGAAAATCGACGCTAAACGCTTTAATATTCACGATGACCAGAAGATGGTGCTCGATTTTCTGCTGCAGGAGAAAGTCCTGCTGGTTCAGGGTACCGCCTTTAACTGGCCGTGGCCGGACCACGTGCGTATTGTGACCCTTCCGCGCGAAGACGATCTTGAAATGGCAATTACCCGTTTCGGGCGTTTCCTTTCCGGCTACCACCAGCTCTGATTTTATCTGTCCAGCCGCCGGGATTTGCATCCGGCGGCAATCCCTGCGCACAATGGCACCCGACGTCGTAACTGATTAAGGGTTCCTATGAGTCAGAGTCATTTCTTTGCCCACCTCTCCCGCCTGAAACTGATCAACCGCTGGCCGCTGATGCGTAATGTGCGCACCGAAAACGTCTCCGAACACAGCTTACAGGTCGCGATGGTGGCCCATGCGCTGGCGGCGATCAAAAATCGTAAATTCGGCGGCCGGGTTAACGCCGAACGCATCGCGCTGCTGGCGATGTATCACGATGCCTCGGAAGTCCTGACCGGCGACCTGCCGACGCCGGTAAAATATTTCAATTCGCAGATCGCGCAAGAGTACAAAGCCATCGAAAAAATCGCCCAGCAGAAGCTGGTCGATATGGTTCCTGATGAACTGCGCGACATTTTTGAACCGCTGATCGATGAACATCACTACAGCGAAGAGGAAAAATCCCTTGTCAAGCAGGCGGATGCGCTTTGCGCCTACCTGAAGTGTCTGGAAGAGCTATCGGCGGGGAACAATGAATTTCTGCTGGCCAAAGGCCGCCTTGAGAAAACGCTGGAATCGCGCCGCAGCGCAGAGATGGACTACTTTATGCAGGTGTTCGTCCCGAGCTTCCATCTTTCCCTCGATGAAATCAGCCAGGATTCGCCTTTATAACCCCACACTTCCCCGGCCAGCGTCAGCCTGACCGGGGAAGGATGCCGCTGAATCAGAACGGAAACAGCACCGGGATCAGCAGGACGCACACCACCATCACCAGGAGGGTGAACGGCACGCCGATTTTGACAAAATCGCTGAATGAATATTTCCCCGGCCCCAGCACCAGGGTGTTCACCGGCGACGATACCGGGGTCATAAACGCCGCCGAGGCCGCCATGGCGACCACCATCGCAAAGGGATAAGGCGAAACGCCCATCGACTTTGCCGCGGCCAGCGCAATGGGCGCCATCAGCACCGCGGTGGCGGTATTGGAAATAAACAGGCCGATAGCCGCGCACATTACGAACAGGCAGCCAAGCATCAGGTACGGTCCTTTGCTCCCCGCCACATCCATGAGTCCCTGAACCACCAGATCCACGCCGCCGGTTTTCTGCAGCGCCAGAGCAAAAGGCATCATTCCGACAATCAAGATAATGCTCGGCCAGTGGATAGCTTTATAGGCGCTCTCGGCGTTAATACAGCGGAATTTCCCCATCAGCAGGCAGGCAATGATGGCCGCTATAGGGTTAGGAATTTCGTCAGTCAGCATCAGTGCGACCATCAGCACCAGACAGAAAATCGCGTGCGGCGCCTGGCTGTGCGCCGGCGAGGCGTCGTTGACCTCGATGGGCATATTCAGCACCACAAAGTCACGGCCCCGCTTAGCCAGCAGCGCTATCTGCCGCCAGTTGCCCACCACCAGCATGATATCGCCAAGCTGCAAGGCTTCATCGGTCACCGCGCCGTCAAGGGCTTTGCCATCGCGTTTCAGCCCCACGATGTTCAAATCAAAACGGGTACGAAAAGCGATTTCGCGCACCGACTTGCCAATCAGTTCTGAATCCGGGATCAGAGAGACTTCCGCCATCCCCACGTCCAGCGCCTGATCGGAAAAATATTCGCCGCGCAGCACCATCGGTTCGAGCATCTGCTCGCCGCAGAACTGGCGTAAATCCACGTCTGAGGCCGACATATCGATCAGCAAGACGTCGCGGGCGCGGAATTCCGATACGCCGTTAACGTTAACGATAACCCGTCGAAAGCGCCGCCAGCGCTCAACGCCGATAACGTTCGCCCCGTAGCGCTCGCGTAGCTTCAGGTCGTCCAGGCGCTGGCCAATCATCGGCGAGCCGGGGCGTATGGCCAGGCGGCGCGCGCGCCCCGTGAGATGATAATCTTTAATGAGATCGCGGAAGGTGCTTCTTTTTCGGCCATCTCGCGCTTGCTCGCCCTCTTCCCCTTTGAGCATAAAGCGCATCACCAGCATATAGAAAACGCCCAGAACCAGCACCACCAGACCTATCGGCGTAACGCTAAAAAAGCTGAATCCTTGCAGCCCTTCGCGTAAAAGTTCGCTGTTAACGACCAGGTTGGGCGGTGTGGCCACCAGGGTCATCATCCCGCTGATAAGTCCGGCAAAACTGAGCGGCATCATCAACCGCGAAGGGGAGGTGTTCATGCGCATCGACACGCTGAGCACCACGGGGATAAAAATGGCCACCACGCCGGTCGAGCTCATAAACGCCCCTAATCCGGCAACGGTTAACATCAAATAGACCAGCATTTTGGTTTCGCTGTTCCCGGCAACCTTCACCAGCCAGGAGCCCATTTTGGTGGCGACCCCGGTGCGCACCAGCCCATCGCCAATAATAAAAAGCGCGGCAATAAGAATAACGTTAGGATCGCTAAAACCGGAGAAGGCCTCGCTGAGCGTTAAAGTGTCGCTGAGGACGAAAGCGACAATCACCAGCAATGCGATAGCGTCCATGCGCACTTTTCCGGTGGCAAAGAGCACGACGGCTACGGCAAGAAGAGATAACACCCAAATCAATTCACCGTTCACAACTTATCCTTGTCAGAAGATGGAGTTGGAAGTCTGGCATAAAAAAGCCCCGCCGGCGCGGGGCTAAATCATGAGATTAATCTTTAAGGATAATATTCACGTTGCCGTCAGGCAGGCGTTCAACCTGCAGGCTCTCCAGCGTCGTTAATACTAAATCCGCTTCATCAAGACGCGGCGCATCGGCGGGCACATTGACCGCGATGGTGCGACAGCCGGCATTCAGCCCGGCGAGCAGACCGGCAGGCGCATCCTCCACGACGGCGCAATCCCCCGGCGCCAGCCCCAACAGTTCAGCCCCCAGCAGGTAGGCGTCCGGTGCGGGTTTCCCGTGCTTTACGCGCTCGGCGGTAACAAAAACCTTCGCCTCAGGCAGCCCCGCGGCACGATGACGAGCGTGGGCGACGGGTATCGAACCCGACGTCACGATCGCCCACGGAATCCCCGCGCGATCGAGCGTCCTGAGCAACGCCACCGCGCCCGGCAGCGCCGTTACGCCATCCGTATCCGTTGCTTCTACCGTTTCCAGCAGGGTGAACTCTGCCTGAATCTCCTCTTCGCTGCGGCCGGGGAGAAAATGACGCAACGAGGTTATCGCCTGTTTGCCATGAATGAAGTTCAGCACTTCATCATGAGGGATACTGAACCGATCCGCCCATTTGCACCACGAACGCTCCACTACCGGCAACGAATCGACCAATGTCCCGTCAAGATCAAACAGGAAACCTTTACACTGCACGGGAACCTCCATCAGGCGTTGATAATTTGGTTAATTTCGTTACTGCTTAAATGGTACTGACGCGGGCAGGAGTGCCAGGTGCTCAGCATGCGCTGGTATTTTTCCCACATCGGGGTCTGGGAGTTAAAACCGTGAGTGCCGGCGTCAAAGTGGCTGTAGCGCCCTTCAACGTTAACCATAAAGCGAACATAGCCGAGATAGCGGGCTTCGGTCGCCACGTCGAAGCCGAGGAAGGTGACCCGACGCTCGTCAATTCCGCTGGCATCCTTCAGGTTCGTCCAGGAGACATGCAGCGCGTGATACATCTCCATGATATCAATGATGGTACGACACGTTTCCTCGGTAAGCTGGCCAAACTCGCGGTCCAGCTCGCGCATCTGCAGCCCGTATCCACGCTCAATGATGGTCTGCAGGCGGCGGTAACGTTCAGCGTTGTCCGGATCGAGCATCGTCATCATTTTGTATTGATTCGACAGAATCAGACGCTGCGCATTGGTCATTTCCATTTTTGACTCCTGTGGCACTTTTACGACGTGAAAAAAGAAGGCGCATAATTCATGCGCCTTCTTTTATATGCGTTTTCCCGATGCAATTACAAATCATCAAGGAAAGTTTTATCCAGTTGTTTGAAGGCGCGCTTAAGCGTGTCAGCTAAAGCCTGATAATCCGGCTTGCCGTCAACCGGCGTCAGCGCTTGTCCCGCCTCCTGCAGTTTACCCCGTACTTCATAAAACCAGTTCAGTATCGACGGCGGCAGCGGCGTTACCGAACGCTTACCCAGCCACCATAAGCCTTGCATCGGCAGACTCAGCGCGAACAGCGCGGTAGCCACGGCAGGGCCCAGCTGGCCGCCGAGGGCGATTTGCCAGCACAGCGTGAAAATCGCCACCGGCGGCATGATGCGAATCGCATAGCGCGTGGCGCGAATAATACGGTTTTCAATAAACACCGGGGCAAGGCGCTTATCCAGGGGCCAGGTCTTTGCATAGTGCTGCCCGTGGCGAAACAAGCCAAAAAAACTCACAGGGCGATTCTCGGGACCGGACATGGCTTACCTCAACTTTACATATAAAACTTAAAAAATTTGTGCAAAACACCAACTGTGCATGACAACGTTCAAAAGATTTTGGCAATGGCGGCCTCAATCAGGTATTCTGTGCGCACCTGAGGGGCGGTTAGACCCTTTTACCAGGTTAGTCAAATTATCGCATATTCTGCCACCGGCTGAAAATTATGCAAAATGACATAAAATCAAATGTACTTCTCTCATCGTGCCCGAAAACAGTACAAGGCATGATGTTAATCATAAATGTCGATGTCATCCTGCGCTACGCTTTGTGACACACTGACGTTTTTTTAGCCACGTATCATAAAAGGTACTTCCATGTCGAGTAAGTTAGTACTGGTTCTGAACTGCGGTAGCTCCTCTCTGAAATTCGCTATCCTTGATGCCGTCAACGGCGACGAATACCTGTCTGGTTTAGCAGAATGTTTCCATCTTCCTGAAGCCCGTATCAAATGGAAAATGGACGGCAGCAAGCAAGAAGCCGAATTAGGCGCTGGCGCTGCTCACAGTGAAGCGCTGAACTTTATCGTTAACACTATTCTGGCACAAAAACCAGAACTGTCTGCTCAGCTGACCGCAATCGGCCACCGCATCGTTCACGGTGGTGAAAAATACACCAGCTCCGTCGTTATCGATGACTCCGTGATTCAGGGAATCAAAGACTCCGCCTCTTTCGCTCCGCTGCACAACCCGGCGCACCTGATCGGTATCGCTGAGGCGCTGAAATCTTTCCCTAATCTGAAAGACAAGAACGTTGCCGTGTTCGACACCGCGTTCCATCAGACCATGCCGGAAGAATCTTACCTCTATGCCCTGCCGTACAGCCTGTACAAAGAACACGGCGTACGTCGCTACGGCGCGCACGGCACCAGCCACTTCTATGTGACTCAGGAAGCCGCGAAAGTTCTGAACAAACCGGTTGAAGAACTGAACATCATCACCTGCCATCTGGGCAACGGTGGTTCCGTTTCCGCTATCCGCAACGGTAAATGCGTTGACACTTCCATGGGGCTGACTCCGCTGGAAGGTCTGGTTATGGGTACGCGTTCTGGCGATATCGACCCGGCAATCATTTTCCATCTGCACGATGCCCTGGGCATGAGCGTAGACGCCATCAACAAAATGCTGACCAAAGAGTCCGGTCTGCTCGGTCTGACCGAAGTGACCAGCGACTGCCGCTACGTTGAAGACAACTACCAGGAAAAAGCTGACGCTAAACGTGCCATGGACGTTTACTGCCACCGCCTGGCGAAATATATCGGCTCCTACACCGCGCTGATGGACGGTCGTCTGGACGCCGTCGTATTCACCGGTGGTATCGGTGAGAACGCCGCGATGGTTCGCGAACTGTCTCTGGGCAAACTGGGCGTACTGGGCTTTGAAGTTGATCACGAGCGCAACCTGGCTGCCCGTTTCGGCAAGTCTGGCTTCATCAACAAAGAAGGCACTCGCCCGGCTATCGTCATTCCGACCAACGAAGAGCTGGTCATCGCGCAAGACGCCAACCGTCTGACCGCCTGATTCCACACCGCCAGCCATAACCCTAAATAATTCGAGTTGCAGGAAGGCGGCGACGCAGAGAATCCCCAGGAGCGTACGAGTAGTACGTAACTGGGGTGAGCGAGTAAAGCCAACGCACATGCAACTTGAAGTATGACGGGAAGCTGGTGGTGCAGTTTTGTATCCCGCCTGATACTGGCGGTAACGAAAGAGGATATATCGTGTCCCGTACAATCATGCTGATCCCTACCGGAACCAGCGTAGGCCTGACCAGCGTCAGCCTCGGTGTTATCCGTGCTATGGAACGTAAAGGCGTTCGTCTGAGCGTCTTTAAACCTATCGCTCAACCGCGTGCCGGTGGCGATGCGCCAGACCAGACTACCACTATTATTCGCGCGAACTCCGACCTTCCGGCCGCAGAACCGCTGAAGATGAGCCACGTTGAGTCGCTGCTCTCCAGCAACCAGAAAGACGTGCTGATGGAAGAGATCATCGCCAACTACCACGCCAACGCTCAGGATGCGGAAGTGGTGCTGGTTGAAGGTCTGGTCCCGACCCGCAAACATCAGTTTGCCCAGTCTCTGAACTACGAAATCGCGAAAACGCTGAACGCTGAAATCGTTTTTGTGATGTCCCAGGGTACCGATACTCCGGAACAGCTGAAAGAGCGCATTGAGCTGACTCGCAGCAGCTTCGGCGGCGCGAAAAACACCAGCGTCACCGGCGTGATCGTCAACAAGCTGAATGCGCCAGTTGACGAACAGGGCCGTACTCGCCCTGACCTGTCGGAAATCTTCGACGACTCTTCCAAAGCAAAAGTCGTGAAGATCGATCCGGCTCAGCTGCAGAGCGGTAGCCCATTACCGGTTCTGGGCGCGGTGCCGTGGAGCTTCGATCTGATCGCCACCCGCGCGATTGATATGGCGCATCACCTGAACGCCACCATCATCAACGAAGGCGACATCAATACCCGTCGCGTGAAGTCCGTCACCTTCTGTGCGCGTAGCATTCCGCACATGCTGGAACACTTCCGCGCAGGCTCCCTGCTGGTCACTTCCGCAGACCGTCCTGACGTTCTGGTCGCCGCCTGCCTGGCCGCGATGAACGGCGTGGAAATCGGCGCTATCCTGCTGACCGGCGGCTACGAAATGGACGCCCGCATCAGCAAACTGTGCGAACGCGCGTTTGCAACCGGCCTGCCGGTATTCATGGTTAACACCAACACCTGGCAAACCTCTCTGAGCCTGCAGAGCTTCAACCTGGAAGTTCCGGTTGACGATCACGAGCGCATCGAGAAAGTTCAGGAATACGTGGCTAACTATATCAACGCCGACTGGATTGAATCGCTGACCGCAACTTCCGAGCGCAGCCGTCGCCTCTCTCCGCCAGCCTTCCGCTATCAGCTTACCGAGCTGGCGCGTAAAGCAGGCAAGCGCGTCGTGCTGCCGGAAGGCAACGAGCCGCGTACCGTTAAAGCCGCGGCTATCTGCGCCGAGCGCGGTATCGCCACCTGCGTACTGCTGGGTAACCCGGATGAAATCACCCGCGTGGCCGCCTCTCAGGGCGTAGAGCTGGGCGCCGGTATTGAAATCGTTGACCCGGAAGTGGTTCGCGAAAGCTACGTTGCTCGCCTGGTCGAGCTGCGTAAGAGCAAGGGTATGACCGAAGCGGTTGCCCGCGAGCAGCTGGAAGACAACGTGGTTCTCGGCACGCTGATGCTGGAACAGGACGAAGTTGACGGTCTGGTATCCGGCGCGGTTCACACCACCGCCAACACCATCCGTCCGCCGCTGCAGCTGATCAAAACGGCGCCGGGCAGCTCCCTGGTCTCCTCCGTATTCTTCATGCTGCTGCCGGAACAGGTTTACGTTTACGGCGACTGCGCGATCAACCCGGATCCGACCGCTGAACAGCTGGCTGAAATCGCCATCCAGTCCGCAGACTCCGCAATTGCCTTCGGCATCGAACCGCGCGTGGCCATGCTCTCCTACTCCACCGGCACCTCTGGCGCCGGCAGCGATGTAGAGAAAGTACGCGAAGCCACGCGTCTGGCGCAGGAAAAACGTCCTGACCTGATGATCGACGGCCCGCTGCAGTACGATGCGGCGGTCATGGCTGACGTTGCGAAATCCAAAGCGCCGAACTCCCCGGTTGCCGGCCGCGCGACCGTGTTCATCTTCCCGGATCTGAACACCGGTAACACCACTTACAAAGCCGTACAGCGTTCTGCCGACCTGATCTCCATCGGGCCGATGCTGCAGGGGATGCGTAAGCCGGTGAACGACCTGTCCCGTGGCGCGCTGGTTGACGATATCGTCTATACCATCGCCCTGACCGCGATTCAGTCGTCCCAGCAGCAAGCATAATCTGCCCGCTGCATGAAAAAAGGCGACCGGATGGTCGCCTTTTTATTTACAGCAGCTCTCGCGCCGCCGAGACAATATCATGCGCCGTCAGGCCATACTCCTTCTGCAAGAAATCCTGCGTTCCCACCTGGCCATAGCGCTCCTTCACCCCCACGCGACGCATCGGAACCGGGCAGGTCTCCACCAGCACTTCCGCCACCGCCGATCCCAGTCCGTTATGAATACTGTGGTTTTCACAGGTCACGATACGCCCGGTTTTCTCGGCATAATTTTTCACCAGCATGCGGTCGATGGGCTTCAGGGTAAACATATCAATCACCGCCGCGCTGACCCCTTCCTGCTCAAGCTGACGCGCCGCCTCAAGGGCTTCCGCCACCATGATCCCGTTGGCAATCAGGGTAATGTCGTCGCCTTCGCGCAGCACATTCCCTTTGCCGATGGTAAACGTTGAGCCCGGCGCGTACACGCTCGGCGCCTGTTTGCGGATCGTGCGTACCCAGTAAAAACCGTCGAGATCGATAAGCTGGCGCAGAATATCCTCAAACATCACCGCATCGGTCACTTCCAGCACCACCGAATGGGCCAGACCGCGCACAATCCCCATATCTTCAAACGACATATGGGTTCCACCGTTATGGCAGGCGGTCACCCCGGCGTCAGAGGCGATCACCTTGACGTTATTCCGTTGATAATCGAGCGACATAAATAGCTGGTCGAAGCAGCGGCGGCTGGCGAAAGCGGTAAAGGTATGGACAAACGGCTTGCGTCCGGTCAACGATAGCCCGGCGGCGGTGCCGATCACGTTGGCTTCCATAATGCCGCAGTTGATGACGTGCTGCGGATGCTCCCGCGCGACGCCATCCATCGCCATGGAGCTCATCAGATCCGCTTCCAGCGCAATAATCGGGCTCCTGGCTTCAATTTGCTGCGCGACGAATCCGGCATAGATTTTACGCATCTCTACGGCATCTTTTTGCCCTGCGGGTGCAACCTTAATCATGTTCAGCCTCCAGTTGGCGAATCGTCTCGTTTAGCGTCTCTTTCATCTCCGCCGTCAGGCGTAAATGGTGGTTATTACTGAGATTCTCGAGATACGGCACGCCCTGGCCTTTCACGCTATCGAGAATAACCACGCGCGGGCGCGCATCGACGGGAGGTACGGGTTGAACCGTGGCCAGCAGCCCGGGGATGTCATCGCCTTTGACGGTGACAACATCAAAACCAAAGGCGCGGAATTTATCCTCCAGGTTGAAAGCGCGAATGATTTCATCCAGCCTGCCGTCAAGCTGTAGCTTGTTCCAGTCAACAAACACGGTCAGATTATTCAAACGGTGATGGGCAATAAACTGAAAGGCCTCCCAGCACTGGCCTTCATTCAGCTCGCCGTCGCCAACGATACAGAACACGCGATTCGCCCGCCCCGCCAGCTTATGCGACAGCGCCATGCCGCCGGCGATGGAAATCCCCTGCCCCAGCGAGCCCGTAGTGGCGTCCACCCCACGCGTTTTCAGCCGATCCGGATGGCTTGGCAGCCGCGTACCGTTCTGATTTAGCGTGCTCAGCTCCTCCATCGGGAAATACCCCTTAATCGCTAACGTACTGTACAGCGCGGGGCCGGCATGACCTTTTGATAACACAAAGTAGTCGCGCTCTGGCCAGTCCGGGTCCGCGGGATCAATTTTCATCACCGCGCCGTACAGTACCGCCAGCGTCTCCACGACCGACATACTGCCGCCGTAGTGGCCGAAACCGAGGTCCGTCAGCGATTTCAGGGTAGCGACGCGAATGTCCCGCGCCAGGTTAGTCACTTCTTGCACATTCATGATTTCGCTCCGCTGTTCTCCTGCGCGCCGCCGCCCACAGGTTTCTTTTTCACAAAAACGTTGTACGCCACCAGCAGCACAAACAACGCCACAACTAGGCCGGTAATCGCAAACGGCGACAGGTAGCGGGCCAGGTTACCCAGCACGATACCCACGGCGCCGAAATCCGCATCCGAGAAAGTGGTGTTGGCAAAGCCAATCGCCCCCAGTACCGGCAGCAGCAGCACCGGCAGGAAGGTGATCAGCAGGCCGTTGGCAAACGCGCCAATCATCGCCCCGCGCCGCCCGCCGGTGGCGTTGCCAAAGACGCCTGCGGTCGCGCCGGTAAAGAAATGCGGCACCACGCCGGGCAGGATCAGCACCCATTTAAACTGCCCGCAGAGGAACAGCCCGACCAGACCGCCGAGGAAACTAAACAGGAAGCCAATCAGCACCGCGTTGGGCGCGTAGGGGTAAACGACCGGGCAGTCCAGCGCCGGACGGGCGTTGGGCACCAGCTTTTCTGAAAATCCGGTAAAGGCCGGCACGATTTCCGCGAGGATCAGACGTACCCCTTGCAGGATGATGAACACCCCGGCGGCGAAGGTAATCGCCATAATGATGGCGTAAACCAGATAGTTCTGGCCTCCGCTAAAGGTGCTTTCCACGTACTCGCGCCCCGCGCTCACCGCCATAATCAGATAAATGATCATCATGGTCAGCGAAATGGAGATGGAGCTGTCGCGCAGGAAGCTCAGGTTTTTCGGCAGGTTCATCTCTTCAGTTGAACGCGATCCTTTACCGCAGACGCTACCGATCCAACCCGACAGCACATAGCCCAGGGTGCCGAAATGGCCGAAAGCGATATCATCCGTGCCGGTAATACGTTTCATATAGCGCTGGGCCAGCGCCGGGAAGAACGCCATCACCAGCCCGAGGATCAGGGAGCCGGTAAAGACCAGCCCGACGCCTTCGAAACCCGCCACGGTAAGAATCACGCCGATCATACAGGCCATATAGAAAGTGTGGTGACCGGTCAGGAAGATATACTTCAGACGCGTAAACCGGGCGACCACAATATTCGCTACCATCCCGAACGCCATAATCAGCGCGGTTGAAGCACCGTATTTTTCCAGTGCAATAGAAACAATCGCCTCATTATTAGGAATAATGCCCTGAATATTAAAAGCATGTTCAAACATGCCCCCCAGCGGATTCAGCGAACCGACTAATACCGTCGCGCCGCCGCCAAGAACAATAAAACCCAGAATTGTTTTAATGGTTCCCTTGACGACATCGGAGAAAGATTTCTTTTGCGCTACCAGACCAATTAACGCAATTAAACCGACCAGCACCGAGGGTACTTTTAGAATATCAACAACAAAATTCAGCGTTTCAAGGATAAACATATCCACCTCGCTATCAATAATTATTGTCTGGCGAACCACGCGCGCAGCTGCGCTTCGAGTTCGTTAATATCGATGATGTTGGTAATCACCACCAGCTGGCTTTCCGGCACGCTGGCGCTGGCGGCAATGTCTTTTGCCATCACGAATAAATCCGCCGCGCCCGGCGTTGCCGACGACAGATCGGAGTGCTCTACCTCGGCCTCGATATCGAGTTTTTTAAGCACTTTTTTTATATTCATCTCAACCATAAAACTACTGCCCAGGCCAGAGCCGCAAATTGCCATAATTTTCATTGTTATCACCTTTTTTGGGTAGAGTACGTCCACATCACGCAGGCGCGTAATGGGTTATAAGCCGGATAATAAAATTGAATCAGTAGCGCGCGATGATCGTTTTTATCTCCTCAATATTGGTTGCCTGATGTAATTTATTCATATCTTCATCGCTGGAAAATAATTCCGCCAGGGCAGAAATCATTTCGATATGGCTATGTTTATCCGGCGCCGCAAGCATAATGATAATATCAACCGGGTCGAACTCCTCAGAGCCAAACGATACCCCTTGTTGCAGTTTCAACAGCGACAGCCCCAGGCCCTTCGCGCCCTCCTCAGGCCGCGCATGCGGCATCGCCAGTCCCGGGGCCAGCACGTAGTACGGCCCGAGCCGCTGGTGCTGCTCCACGATGGCCGTCACGTAGGCAGGTTCGATAACGTCGGCCTTCAGCAGCGGCCGGGCGCAGATGTCCAGCGCCTGTGGCCAGGTCTCTACGCTTTGCCGCAGCGCGATGGTGGCATCAGAGAGCCAAGTCTTGAGCATTTTGTCCCGCCTCTTTTAGCAAAAGATGGGCAAACTTTATGCAAGCAGCCAATAGTTATCTGCGAGAACGATCACAAAGATAGCGCTACCAATGCTGAACATTCAGATTTGTGATAGCGCTATCAATTCGTAATCATCCCATCAAAACGCAGCAAAAAGGCCCGTTTAAGGCGTATACTCCCTGACACGTGAAGTAATGGATGATAATAAAAACGTCTGTTTAGCAGGAATATGTATGTCTCTAACCCGAAAACGGCGTAGTACCGGTAAAGTCACGATCGCCGATGTTGCTCAGCTGGCTGGTGTGGGAACCATGACCGTGTCCCGCGCCCTTCGCACGCCGGAACAGGTTTCCGATAAGCTACGTGAAAAAATCGAAGCGGCGGTGCAAGAGCTAGGGTACATGCCTAATCTCGCCGCCAGCGCGCTGGCGTCTGCCTCCTCAAGAACCATCGCGATGGTGGTGCCAAATCTTGCAGAGGCGGGCTGTTCGGCGATGTTTGCCGGGCTTCAGCAGGTATTACAGCCGGCAGGGTATCAAATCATGCTGGCAGAATCGCTGCACCGTCTGGAGCAGGAAGAAAAGCTGCTGGAAACGCTGCTGGCCTCTAACATCGCCGCCGCCATTCTGCTTAGCGTTGAACACAGCGATACCGTACGCCACTGGCTGAAGAACGCCTCGATTCCGGTGGTGGAGATGGGCGCAATGCGCGCCGATCCGATCGACATGAATATTGGCATTGATAACGTAGCGGCGATGTTCGAGCTGACCGAGATGCTTATCCACCGCGGCTATCAGAATATCGGTCTGCTGTGCGCCAATCAGGAACAGTGGATTTTTCAGCAGCATTTGCAGGGGTGGTATAAAGCCATGCTGCGCCATCATATGTCGCCTAACCGGGTAATTAACGCCGCGCTGCCCGCCAACTTTTCCACCGGCGCTTCACAGCTGCCGGAGTTTTTGCTGGCATGGCCGGAGCTGGATGCGCTGGTTTGCGTTTCCGATGAGCTGGCATGCGGAGCGCTGTATGAATGTCAGCGTCGGCGCATAAAGGTACCGGATGATTTAGCCGTCGTCGGTTTTGGCGACAGCGACGTGAGCCGGGTCTGCCAGCCGCCGTTAACGACCATGGCGGTACCGCACCATAAGATTGGTATAGAAGCCGGGCGCGCCCTTCTGGAGCGTCTTACTGAGGGAAACTGGAGCGACAGAAAGCCCATCGCGTCCAGTTTATGCATGAGGGACAGCTGTTAGAAAACTACTCAGCCTCTTCCTGCTTTTCGCTTTTTGCTGACTCATTATTCGCATTGCGGGTCATCCACAGCGCCAGCGCTTTTAATGAGTCCGGAGTGAACTCATCGCAGCGGGCGGTGATCTCTTCCGGCGTCAGCCAGCACACTTCGCTCACTTCTTCTTCCTGCAGCGCGAACGGGCCGTGCGATACGCAGCTAAACAGGCCGCCCCAGACGCGGCAGTGTTTATCTTCGTAGTAGAACTGCCCGTGGTCAGCAAAAGGCACGCCGGCAATACCGAGCTCTTCTTCCGCCTCACGGCGCGCGGATTCCAGCATTTGCTCGTCAGCCTGCACCACGCCGCCGGCGGTGGCGTCCAGCATACCCGGCTGGAAATCTTTTGTTTCGGTACGACGCTGCACCAGGATTTTGCCCATCCCATCATGAACAACAATGTAGGTCGCTCGATGACGCAGGCACTCCGCACGCATTTGTTCGCGGCTGGACTGTGCTATCACCTCATTGTTTTCATTAACAATATCGACCCATTCTGTGCTTGCCAAATGATTCTGTTCCGCCATCAGGAAACCTTACTTTTTAAAGCGCTCTTGCGGCGCGTCTATACGGTTGAGGGGTAAATTACGGGTAAATTGCGACCTCTGCAATAACCTGATTATCATCGAGTGCTAAAACCTGCAATTGCCCCTCGTTCAGAAGACCGTAGCTGGCGGTAAATCCCCCTTTAGGGATGCTGACCGAGCCGGGATTGAAGAGAAAAATCTCGCCGCGTTTCTCGGCAACCGGAATATGAGTATGGCCATAAGCCAGCACATCGCCAGCGGCGAGAGGAGGCAAATTTTCGGGGCTATACAGATGCCCGTGGGTCAGAAACAGACGGGTTCGCGCGCTCAAAACCTGCTGCCAGGGGGCGGTAATGGGGAACCGCAGCAGCATTTGATCGACTTCGCTGTCGCAGTTGCCGCGTACGGCAATCACCCGCTCCGCCACGCTATTTAGCGCCTCCGCGACCTGGGCCGGCGCATAGCCTTCGGGAAGGGCGTTACGCGGCCCGTGATTGAGCACATCGCCGAGGATAACCAGCCACTGCGCCCCACTGCGCGCGAACAGCGCAAGCACGCGTTCAGCGGCAGGCAGAGAGCCGTGGATATCCGAGGCAAACATCAGCTTCATACATTTCATCTCCACGCATTACGATCCCGCTATGATAACGGAACCGCTGGCGCTTATCAGCCCGCGCGTTTGGCTGAGAGTGCGACGTAGCGCTGAACCGACGCCCGCTGCCACTGGAAGGTGGCGTAATCCACCAGCGCGGCGGGAACCTCATCGCCGTTCAGGACCAGGCGATTGAGCATCAGTGCCAGGTCGGTATCGGCAATGGACCATTCGCCAAATAGATTCTGCCCGCCATGGGACAGCAGAACGCCAGCCGTTTCAAACAGCTTGTCGGCGCTTTTTTTCCCGGCTTCGCTGAGCGGAGGTTTCTTTGCTGCGGCAAAGACCACGTCCGTGGAGCGCTCTTCGCGAATCGGCATTAAATCGCTACGCAGCCAGGCCTGCACCTGACGCGCCCGCGCGCGCTTTTGCAGGTCATGCGGGTAAAGCCGCTCCCATTCCGGGGGCGCAAAGCGCTCATCCAGATATTCGGTAATCGCGGAGGATTCGCTCAGGAAAAACTCCCCGATCTCCAGCAGCGGTACGCGACGCGTCGCGCTGTAGCCTTTCCAGCCGCTTTGCAAATGCTCGCCGCTGTCGAGGTTGATGGTTTTCAGGGTAAAAGGCAGGCTCTTTTCCTGCAGGGCAACGTATACGGACATCACATATGGCGAGAAAAAATCGGCGTCGGACCACAGGGTAATCGCGGGCTGGCTCATAGCATCCTCAATGGCTAATGTAATGGGGCGATACGCCAACATATCCTGTCTTTCAGAGGATGTCACTGACCGCCACGCTGAGGATCTTACATACTTCTCAGGGGGTGAATGCGATCGGCGAAAGTCATCCAGGATAAGGCAAACCTGTCGGATGATGCCAGTTCACCTATACTCGAAAAGTTTGCGACCTGTGACGGCGAGGAATTTTCATGATCGATTTTTACTACGCACCCACTCCTAATGGCCACAAAATCACGTTATTCCTCGAAGAAGCGCAGCTGGCGTATCGCCTCATCCGGGTGGATATCGGCAAGGGGGAACAGTTTCATCCGCAGTTTCTCGCGATCTCACCCAACAACAAGATCCCGGCGATCGTTGACCACGCTCCCGCCGACGGTGGTGGCCCATTAAGCCTGTTTGAATCCGGCGCCATCCTGCTCTATCTGGCTGAAAAAACGGGAAAATTACTGAGCGGCGAGCTCCGCGAGCGCCACGTCACCCTACAGTGGTTATTCTGGCAGGTCGGCGGGTTGGGGCCGATGCTCGGACAAAATCATCACTTCAACCACTTTGCCCCGCAGGCGGTGCCCTACGCCATTGAGCGCTATCAGGTGGAAACGCAGCGCCTGTATGGCGTGCTCAATCGGCGCCTTGGCGAGAGTCCCTGGCTTGGCGGTAATCACTACAGCATCGCCGATATCGCCTGCTGGCCGTGGGTGAATGCCCATCAGCGCCAGCGTATCGACCTTGCCAATTTCCCGGCGGTGCATAACTGGTTTGAACGCATTCGCCAGCGCCCGGCCACCGTTGAAGCGCTTCTGAAAACAGAAGCCCATTAACCCCCTGCTCGCCCGGGAAGCTTTGATGTATGATTGCGGAAATTACTACACGGAGGAAGCCTGCCATGTCTCAACCAGACGCCATTATTCGAATTAAGAACCTGCGCCTGCGTACTTTTATCGGAATTAAAGAGGAAGAGATCGCCAACCGCCAGGACGTGGTGGTTAACGTCGCGATCCACTACCCGGCGGAAAAATCACGCAACAGCGAAGATATTAACGATGCGCTGAACTACCGCACCATCACCAAGCGCATTATTAGCCATATTGAGAATAACCGCTTCTCTCTGCTGGAAAAATTAACTCAGGATGTGCTCGACATCGCACGCGAACATCACTGGGTCACATATGCTGAAGTAGAGATCGATAAACTGCATGCGCTGCGCTACGCCGATTCGGTATCCATGACGATGAGCTGGCGGCGCTAGACGCATCTTAGGGAGGCGCTATGAACGTTCTGCTTACTGGCGGTACCGGCCTGATTGGCCGCCATCTGATCCCCCGGCTACTGGAGCTTGGACATCACGTAACGGTTTCTACGCGCAGCCCTGAAAAGGCCAAAAGCCGCCTCGATTCGCGCGTCACCCTGTGGCGCGATTTCGAGCATCAGGCGAACCTCAACGGCATTGATGCCGTCATTAATCTGGCCGGCGAGCCGATCGCCGATAAGCGCTGGACGGCGGAGCAGAAACAGCGTCTCTGCCACAGCCGCTGGGATATCACCCAAAAGCTGGTCACGCTGTTCAACGCCAGCGATACGCCGCCCTCGGTGCTGATTAGCGGCTCCGCCGCCGGTTATTATGGCGACCTCGGTGAAGTCGTGGTAACCGAAGAGGAGCCGCCGCACAACGAGTTTACCCACAAGCTTTGCGCCCGCTGGGAGCAAATCGCCTGCGAAGCGCAGAGCGATCGCACCCGCGTCTGCCTGCTGCGTACCGGCGTGGTGCTGGCGCCGCGAGGCGGTATTCTGGCCAAAATGACGCCGGCCTTTAAGCTTGGCCTCGGCGGCCCTATCGGTAGCGGAAGGCAATATCTGGCGTGGATCCACATCGACGACATGGTCAACGGTATTCTCTGGCTGCTGGATAACGACCTGCGGGGGCCGTTTAATATGGTTTCCCCTTACCCTGTGCGCAACGAGCAGTTCGCCCACGCGCTGGGGCATGCGCTAAATCGCCCTGCCATTTTCCGCGTCCCGGCGGCGGCCATTCGCCTGCTGATGGGTGAATCTTCCGTTCTGGTACTCGGCGGCCAGCGCGCGCTGCCTAAACGCCTGGAAGCCGCCGGATTTGGCTTTCGTTGGTACGATCTGGAAGAAGCGCTGGCCAACGTGCTGCGGTAGTCCAGCTCCATCAGGGAGAGTATCGCTCTCCCTGATTAATTTATGGAACCCGCCTCGCAGCGCGCAAAAATCACCCGTCCTGTGTCGCCTTAACTGTGAATCTCATTCCAGTGATATGCCTTTCACTCTGCCATAACCCCTGTGTGTAATTTAACACCATCACACCGTTGACATTCGTCAACAATTTATTCAGCATTACCAGGACGAATTGATGAAGGAACATCCGGATAAACATATCAGAGCAGCTATTGACTACGCGCTGGCACGAGACTGGATTTTTATCACTGGCGGCAAAAGCGCTCACTGTTTTGGCAGGTTGATGTGTGGGACAGCCCGGCACCGGGAACATATGATGAGCATCTGGTCAACGCCTGCGGTACCCATTAACCACGCCAGGCAAATTATCAGAATGGTCGACCGCTGCCAGCCGCCTGCCTCGGGTCAGATTAACCACAAGAAGGATTAAACCATGGCGCTGTATAATTTTACGCTCACCCTCTCCGGCGTAACTGCTCGTACCGTGGGTCTGGAAGATGCGCTGCATGCCGCAGGCTGCGCTGACGCCCTGGTCTGTTTTTACGGAACGGCGGTCTATCTGGAGTTCGATCGCGAAAGAGACTCTCTTGAGCAGGCTATTCTGTCAGCGATTGCCGATATCGAATCCGCATCGGCTCTGAACGCGCGGGTTGAATCCGTCGATTCCGCGCTGGTCGGTTTAAGCGATATTGCCGAACTTACCGGCCTGACGCGACAGGCCGTCGCCTTATTAAAAGATGGCGCACGAGGCTCAGGTCAGTTTCCCGGGCCGGTACAGCGGGTTAAAGGCAACTCCCCGCTGTGGCGCTGGAAAACCGTCGTGGGCTGGCTGGTGATGGAAGGACGGCTTGCCGAAGATTCACCGCTGGTCGCCCACGCGACAGTTCTGGATAACCTCAACCTGGCGCTACAACTGAGGGCGACGCCGGAGAGCACCACCGTGCTGCGCTATCTGCGCGGCTTCGGAAATCAGCCCCGGGCTTGTCCGACGGTTGCTTAGACGCATTGCCCTTCCGGCGCTTTATGATGTTAAGGTGGCGGAATAATCCACCGCTATGGACCGCTTTATGAGAATACTCACCACTCCGCGCCTGCGCCTCTCTCCGTTTCACTCATCCGACTGGCCTTTTTTCCTGCGCTTAAGGCGAGACCCGGAAGTGATGCGCTATATGGGCGAGATTCTTGAGGAGCCGGCGCTGCGGACGCTGTTTGCATCACGCTGCGCTGACCCGGGCGTATTCGTACTGCGCGACGCCAGCGGCGCGGCGGTTGGCGATATTGGCCTGCGCATCAGCGGTAAAAATCCGCACGAAGCGGATGTCGGATACGCTCTCCTGCCTGATGCTCAGGGGAAGGGTTACGCCAGTGAAGCGCTAAAAGCGATTTGCGACTACGGATTTCAGCAGCTCGGCGTTCACGCAATAAATGCCTGGGTGCTGGGCAGTAACGCGGGCTCTTCCCGTCTGCTGGAAAAACACGGCTTTATCCGCATTCAGGTGCTCGAAAAAGCGTACCATCTGAACGGCATTGACTATGACGACTGGGTGTATCGGCTGGAGCGTTAGCCGCCCCGACGGAGAGTGTTCCGCCGGGGGCTGGACAGTGTTTACTTCAAAGAGCCCTTCAGGAACTGCTGCAGACGCTGGCTTTTCGGGTTGCCGAAAACCTCGTCAGGATGCCCTTCTTCTTCAATTTTGCCCTGATGCAGGAAGATCACGTGCGAGGAGACGTGGCGTGCAAAGCCCATTTCATGGGTGACCACGACCATGGTTTTCCCCTCTTCCGCCAGCTGCTGCATGATCCTCAGCACTTCGCCCACCAGTTCAGGGTCAAGCGCCGACGTCGGTTCATCAAACAGCAGTACGTCGGGCTCCATCGCCAGCGCGCGGGCAATGGAAACGCGCTGCTGCTGGCCGCCGGAGAGATGAACCGGATATTTAATCTGCTGACGTTCATCAATACCGACTTTCGCCAGGTATTTTACCGCCCGATCGCGCGCTTCCTGTTTACTCAGGCCCAGCACCTGAATCGGCGCCTCCATCACGTTTTCCAGCACCGTCATATGGCTCCACAGGTTAAAATGCTGGAATACCATCGTCAGGCGAGTACGTAGCAAACGTAGCTGATTTTTATCAGAAACCTTTAACTGACCGTCTTTATCGCGAACCAGGCCAATGTTTTGCCCGTTAACAACGATCGTCCCTTCGCTGGGCTTCTCAAGAAAGTTAATACAGCGCAAAAAGGTACTTTTCCCGGAACCGGATGAGCCAATAATACTGATCACGTCTCCGGCTTTCGCCCGCAGTGAGACGCCCTTCAGTACTTCATGCTCGCCGTAACGTTTATGCAGATCGATTACATTTAATTTATTGTCGGACATGGCGTTCTCAGTGCGTCGAAGAAGGTTTGATATGCTGGAGCCAGCGCTTTTCCGCCCTGCGGAACAGGCTAATCAACACATACGAGATAATTAAATACAGTACTGCGGCAATACCGAAGGCGGTAAACGGCTGGTAGGTTGCCGAGTTAATATCGCGGGCAATTTTCAGCAGATCCGGCACCGTGGCGGTAAAAGCCAGCGCGGTGGAATGCAGCATCAGAATCACTTCGTTGCTGTATGCAGGCAGCGCAATACGCAGCGCGGAAGGCAAAATAATGCAGCGATACATTTTGACCGAAGAAAAACCGTACGCCCGGGCGGCTTCTATCTCGCCTGCCGGCACTGAACGAATCGCCCCGGCGAAAATCTCCGTGGTGTAGGCGCAGGTGTTCAGCGTCAGCGCCAGCACCGTACAGTTCAGGCCGCTGCGAAAGAAGGCGTTCAGCAGTTCTGTGCCTTTGACGACCTCAAGCGTGTACATTCCGGAATAGAACACCAGCAGCTGGACGTACAGCGGCGTGCCGCGAAAGATATAGGTGAACAGCCAGATGGGGAACTGGATAAATTTATTGCTCGACACTCGGCCAATGGCGAGGAAAACCGCCAGGATGCCGCCCATCACCACGGAAGAGATCAGCAGCCAGAGCGTAATCGCCACGCCGGTAAAGCGATAGCCGTCGGTCCACAGCAGGGATTTCCAGTACTCCTGAATAATATCAATCACAGGTCGGCCCTCTTCACGCCCACAGAATAACGGCGTTCGAGCATCAGCAGCACACCATTGGAAACCGTTGTAAATACCAGATAAATCAGGCCACAGACGATGGCAAAGTAGAACGGCTCCCAGGTGCTTTTACCCGCCAGCTGGGTTGCCTTGACCACATCTTCCAGTCCCAGCAGTGAGACCAGCGCGGTCGCTTTGAGGATAACCTGCCAGTTGTTGCCGATTCCGGGCAGCGCGTAGCGCATCATTGCCGGAAACAGAATACGACGAAAGGTTTGCCCACCGCTAAAGCCGAAGGCCGTCGCCGCTTCAATATGTCCCTTTGGCACCGCCAGGAAGGCGCCGCGAAAGGTTTCGGTGAAGTAGGCCCCGTAAATAAAGCCCAGCGTGATGATCCCCGCCACCATGGGGTCGATATCAAACTGCGCCAGGCCAAGCGCATCGGTTACGCCATTGAGCGCAATCTGTAGCCCGTAGAAAATCAGCAGCATCAGCACCAGATCGGGCACGCCGCGGATTAAGGTGGTATAGCCTTCAAAAATCAACGCCAACGGACGATTGTTGGAAAGTTTCGCCCCGGCGCCCGCCAGACCGATAAGCACCGCCAGAACGACCGAGCTTAACGCCAGCTCAAGGGTGACCAGCGCGCCCTGAAAAATAACCTGTGAAAACCCGTACAGCATGCTGTCTGCCCTGTCTGTCATCAACCATCGCGCGCAAAATAACGCGCGACGGGGTACGCGGGATGGTTAGTCGCCGTACACGTTAAAATCGAAATATTTCTTCGCCAGCTTGTCGTAGGTGCCATCCTGGCGCATCTCGGCAAAGGCTTTATTCAGTGCTTCACGTAGTTCGTTATCCTCTTTGCGCAGCCCCATACCGGTGCCGACGCCGAACAGCTTCTCGTCTTTAATCGACGGACCGCCGAACTGATAATCCTTGCCGATAGGCTGTTTGAGGAAGCCTTCGCTGGCGGCGACTTCATCCTGGAACGCCGCGTCAATGCGTCCGGCAGTCAGGTCGGAATAAATATTGTCCTGTCCCTGATAGGAAACGATTTCAATGCCTTTTGGCGCCCAGTGCTCGTTGCCGTAGGTTTCCTGGGTGGTACCCTGGAGAACACCGACGCGCTTGCCTTTCAGCTTCGCGAGGTCTGGCGTAATATCGCTGCCTTTTTTCACGACCAGGCGTGAATCAGCCGCGTACAGTTTGTCGGTGAAGGCAATTTCCTGCTGGCGTTTTTCGGTGATCGAAAGCGAAGACATAATGGCGTCGATTTTCTTCGCTTTTAAAGAAGGGATCAGCGCGTCCAGCGGGTTCTCAATGAAGGTACATTGCGTATTGATACGCTTACAGAGCTCTTTTGCCAGATCGATGTCAAAACCCACCAGTTCACCCTGCGCATTCTTCGATTCGAACGGGGCATAAGTAGGATCGGTGCCGATGCGGACTTTTTGCGGAATGGCTGCGAATACAGTGGAAACGCTGGAAAGGGCCAGCGCTAAAGAGAGAGACAACGCCAGTTTTTTCATAACTATCCTCAACAGACTGTCATTCTAACGGATTTATTAGAAGTACTTACGGCAGTTATCGTGCCATTATTCGCCCCGGTAAGGCAAAGCATTCTGCGCCGGAAAGCAAATTTTTTCGCATCGGAAACGCTTAACTATGCACTTTTTAACATCGCGTGCGCAATTTCCTGCACCAAATTGATCCGCTAAAAGCGCAGCTGCACCAAAATCAGACAGAAAGGGATGCGCATGGCCCGGCGTCCGGGCCAGCGGGCGTCTTAATCACCGTAAACGTTGAAGTCGAAGTATTTCTTCGCCATTTTGTCGTAGGTGCCGTCTTTACGCATGTCGGCCAGCGCTTTATCAAACGCGGCCTTCAGCTCGCTATCGTCCTTACGCAGGCCGATGCCGGTACCATCACCGAAGAACTTTTTGTCTTTAACGGAAGGACCGGCAAAGGCAAAATCTTTACCGGCAGGTTGCTTGAGGAAGCCCTCGCTGGCGGCCACTTCATCCTGCAACGCGGCGTCCAGGCGACCCGCAGCAAGGTCTGAGTAGATCAAATCCTGATTCTGATAGGCCACAACGTCCACGCCGTGGCTGCGCCAGCGTTCATTACCATAGGCCTCCTGGGTGGAGCCCTGCAGTACGCCAACATGCTTGCCTTTGAGGGATTCCAGCGTCGGTTGAATCGGCGAGCCTTTGGCGGCGATCAGGCGGGAGTCGGCCGCGTAGAGCTTGTCAGAGAAGGCGATTTCCTGCTGGCGTTTTTCCGTAATCGACAGCGAAGAGATAATGGCGTCGATTTTCTTGGCCTTCAGCGACGGGATCAGGGAGTCGAAATCGCTGCCGACCCAGGTGCATTTTACTTTGATGCGCGAACAGAGCTCGTTACCCAAATCAATGTCAAAACCCACGAAATCCCCTTTCGCATCCTTTGAAGAGAAAGGCGCGTAGGTGGCATCGGTGCCAATGCGGATATTCTGCGGCAGCGCGGCGAACGCGCTGGAGGCGCTGCAAATTCCCATCATTAAAGAGAGAGCCAGGACCGTCTTCTTCATAGGTTACCCTTAAGTGTCGTGATGTTGTTATGCGATGCGTTATCTTGTTATTTGTACTGCCGGCAAAATCTTGCACGTTTTATGCCATTTTCTCAGTGCGTGCTGGAAATGGCGTTAAATATGTTAAATAAAAGTTGCAAGTTTGTCTTAAAAGGGAAGATACCAGCAATAACGGATAAACCGCAGTGCCGCAGCGCAAAAAAACAAATTAAATGTTGAGGATTTGATCGAGGCGACAAAATTGCACTGCAGGGAGGCGGATGTGAACAAAGCGCACTATCTTAGTGCGCCCTACGCGCCCTGCCAGCGGGAAAAGAGGTCTTGCGGAAGAGAGATATCGAACTGATCGATCACGCGATTGACCGTCTGATTGATCACATCGTCCAGGCTTTTCGGGCGATGATAAAACGCCGGAACCGGCGGCATAATCACCGCGCCCATTTCCGCCGCCTGGACCAGCAGCCGTAAATGGCCAAGGTGGAACGGCGTTTCCCGTACGCACAGCACCAGCGGCCGGCGCTCTTTAAGCACCACGTCCGCCGCCCTGGTCAGCAGCCCGTCGGTATAGCTATGAACGATGCCGGAGAGGGTCTTCATTGAGCATGGCAAAATCACCATCCCGGCGGTTTTAAAAGAGCCGGAAGAGATGCTGGCGGCGATATCGCGGGCATCGTGCACCACGTCGGCTAACGCCTGCACCTCGCGCAGGGAGAAATCCGTCTCCAGCGCCAGCGTCTGGCGCGCGGCCTGGCTTAAAATAAGATGGGTTTCGACATCCGAAACTTCGCGCAAAACCTGGAGCAAGCGTACGCCGTAAATCGCGCCGCTGGCGCCAGAAATACCGATAATGAGTCGCTTCACGATGATTGCCCCTTTCACACAATGGCGCAGACTTTGCCGGATTATAGTCTCCGACGCAACCGCGGACCCGCATTTGGCGCGAGAAAATAAAAAAGCCCGCGGCCGTCAGACCGCGGGCTCTCAGCAAAACAGAGGATTACCCTTCGTTGTGCATCTCTAAGTTTTCAACTTCATTCTGCAGCTGAACCGCTTTCGCGTCGTCGTTACGCAGAGAGTCGAGATAGTCCAGATACTGCTGATCGACATCTTTAGTGACGTAGATACCGTTGAACACCGAGCATTCAAACTGCTGAATATCCGGGTTCTCCGCGCGCACCGCGTCAATCAGATCGTCCAGATCCTGGAAAATCAGGCCATCGGCGCCGATGATCTGGCGGATCTCATCTACCTCACGCCCGTGGGCTATCAGCTCATTGGCGGTTGGCATATCGATGCCATACACGTTCGGGAAGCGAATTTCCGGCGCAGCGGAGGCCAGATACACTTTCTTCGCCCCGGCTTCGCGCGCCATCTCGATAATCTGCTCAGAGGTGGTGCCGCGCACGATGGAGTCATCCACCAGCAGCACGTTCTTATCCCGGAACTCGGCGCGGTTGGCGTTAAGCTTACGGCGCACGGACTTACGGCGCAGCTGCTGGCCCGGCATGATAAAGGTACGGCCAACGTAGCGGTTTTTAACAAACCCCTGGCGATACGGCTTATCGAGGATGCGGGCAATTTCCAGCGCGATATCGCAGGAGGTTTCCGGAATGGGAATGACCACATCGATATCCAGATCTTCCCACTCGCGGGCAATTTTCTCGCCCAGCTTCGTGCCCATATTGACGCGGGCGCTGTAAACGGAAATTTTGTCGATGAAGGAGTCTGGACGCGCAAAATAGACGTACTCGAACAGGCACGGGTTGCTGACCGGGTTTTCCGCACACTGGCGAGTAAACAGCTGGCCTTTTTCGGTGATATATACCGCTTCACCAGGCGCCACGTCGCGCAGGAACTCAAAGCCCAGCGTATCCAGCGCCACGCTTTCCGAAGCGACCATATACTCGGTGCGGCCATCGCCGATATCGCGCTTGCCCAGCACCAGCGGACGAATGCCGTTCGGGTCGCGGAAAGCGACCATGCCGTGACCGATAATCATCGCCACGCAGGCATAAGCGCCGCGAATCTGGCGGTTGGTGGCGGCGATCGCCGCAAAAATGTTGTCTGCTTCCAGCGGATAGTGGCGGAAGTTGTCCAGCTCGCTGGCGAAGATATTGAGCAGGATTTCGGAATCAGAGGTGGTGTTGATGTGGCGGCGTTTTTCTTCAAACAGCTTTTTACGCAGCTCGTGAGCGTTAGTCAGGTTACCGTTGTGCGCCAACGTAATGCCGTACGGCGAGTTGACGTAGAAAGGCTGTGCCTCGGAGGCGCTGGAGCTGCCAGCCGTCGGGTAACGAACGTGACCAATACCCATATTGCCCTGCATACGCTGCATATGGCGAGCTTCAAAAACGTCGCTCACCAGACCGTTCGCCTTACGCAAACGGAAACAGTTGTTCGCATCAATGGTGATGATGCCTGCGGCATCCTGGCCACGATGCTGAAGCACCGTTAACGCGTCATAAATCGACTGGTTTACCGGCATAACACCGGCGATACCGACAATACCGCACATACGTCTTTTCCTCGTTAAGCTACATCCCAACGCTTATGCTTTGGGCAAGAAACTTGACGAGCTCTGCAGATAGTCAAAGAACCATCTGATAACGAAACTGAACTGCGGGATAAGCTCAGACTTTTGCCAGTCTTCGCTTTTCGCCATACCGGTAAAGCTATCGAGAAAGAACAGAATCGCCGAGACGATTAGCACCCCGCGCAGGGCGCCAAAGCAGATCC
This sequence comes from Klebsiella sp. CN_Kp106, assembly GCF_040064575.1. Lineage (NCBI taxonomy): Bacteria > Pseudomonadati > Pseudomonadota > Gammaproteobacteria > Enterobacterales > Enterobacteriaceae > Klebsiella > Klebsiella sp. CN_Kp106. The sequence goes on from NZ_JBEAIG010000069.1 coordinate 206,548, forward strand.
CTAACACCCTGTCGGTTCCCGACAGGCCGGTTTTTTCCACCAGCTGACCTATCACAAAGTTAACGATAGCGCCGACGATAAGCGTTGCGATAAACAGTATCGCGATAGCAATCCCATTTCGGACCAGTTCGTCTTCAAAGCCCGTGAACCAGACAGCCAGGTAAGTGTAGTAATGACTGGCAACAAAGAAAGCGCATCCCCAGGTTACCAGCGATAAAGCTTCACGAACAAAGCCGCGGATCAGGCTAACCAGTGAGGAAAAACCAATCACCGCAATTATGGCGTAATCAATCCAGACCATATACGTCCCACGATTTTACGCCCTGTCGTCCGGTTCGGGGCGCATTCTAACAGAAAAAGAAAACGTTTGCGTAGGGATTTCCGTGCCCTACAGAAATAAAAATGGCGCTGAAAAAACATTCAACGCCATACTGTCTTTCGCCTCTTCAGGGCGCGTCAGACAGGGGTTTCAGCACTCTACTCCTTTAAAAAAGAGAGAGTTAGTTCGGGCTGTAGCCCATGACCACGCCGCTAAGTCCCGAAAGCTGCTTCAGCTCACCAAGCTGACCTTTCAGCTTATCCTTCGAGGTATCCGGCCCCACGAGAATACGGGTAATTTTACCCTGCACCGGCGTCGAAGGCGACGTGTAAACTTTAAAGCCGGAAGCGCGCAGCTTACCGACAATCTCGTTAACCTTATCGGCGTTCTTCAGCGCCCCAAGCTGCACCACATAGGCTTTACCGGTTGGCGCCGGAATTTCAGCCTGCTGCTGCGGTTTAGGGGGCGGCGTCTGCGCCGTAACCTGCTGCTGCTGTGGTTGCGGTTGCGGCTTCTCTACCGGCTTCGGCTGAGGTTTCGGCTGTGGTTTCGGTGCGACCACCGGCTCCTGCACCACATCAAAACTGTTGTTATTCACCGGTATCCGCGACGGATCCAGCGATGGCGCAGCGGCATCGCCGGCCCTCACCTCTTCCGCCGCCCCTTCAGGAGGCTGCGAAGGCAGCGCCTGGGTCGCCGCTGGCAGCATATCCGGCTCATCGCGATCCCCCGGTTTTGGCACCAGCGGAATGGCGGCAAACTCATCCTGATAATGTTTTTTCTGACCATCCAGCAGCCCTGGCAGGATAATCACCCCCAGCGCCACCAGCACAATCGTCCCGACTAAACGGTTCTGAAACTTACTCGCCACCGATTCTCCCCGCGTCTATTTCTTCCATTACATGCGCCACCGTATGGAATGAACCACACACCAGCACCGTATCTTCAGGCCCGGCGTCCGCCATCGCGGCATGCCACGCCTCAGCGACGCTAGTATAGACTTTACCTGCGCGCAAATGTTCCAGCAGCTGCTCCGCCGTGGCTCCGCGCGGACCTTCCAGCGGCGCGCAGTACCAGTCGTCAACTTCGGCCTGTAAATTTGCCAGCGTTCCCGCGATATCCTTGTCATGCAGCATACCAATAACCGCCAGCACGCGCCCCGTTTTCGATAAGGTTTTGAGACGCCCGGCGAGATAGGCCGCCGCATGCGGATTATGGGCAACATCCAGGATCGTCCGGGGAGCATCGCTGATTATCTGGAAACGCCCCGGCAGCATCGCGTTTTGAACGCCATCGCGCATCGCCTGCTCGTTTACCTTAAGCCCGCTGGCGCGCAAGGCCGCAATCGCCGTAGCCGCATTCGGCAGCGGGACCTGCGGCAGCGGCAGATCGCTTAACGCCCCCTGACGATCGCGGAAGGACCAGCCTTGTTCACTGGCGTCATACTGCCAGTCAACGTCACGGCGCAGGAGCCGCGCCCCTTTTTCGCTCGCCACCTCAGCGATGGTCAACGGCATATCGGGTTCGCCGACGACAGCCGGTTTACCAGGGCGGAAAATCCCCGCCTTTTCGCGACCGATGCTTTCGCGATCGGGCCCCAGCCAGTCGGTATGGTCGAGAGCAATACTGGTCACCACCGCCACGTCAGCATCGACGATATTGGTCGCATCCAGGCGGCCGCCCAGGCCCACCTCAAGAATCACCACATCCAGCCGCGCCTGCTGAAACAGCCACAGCGCGGAGAGGGTGCCAAACTCAAAATAGCTCAGGGAAATCTCGCCGCGCGCGGCTTCAATTTCGGCAAAAGAGGTCGTATGCGCGAGCTCCGCCAGCTCTTCGCCCTGCACCCGCACCCGCTCTGTGTAGCGCACCAGATGCGGCGAACTGTAAACGCCAACCTTATAGCCCGCCGCCATCAGCACCGACTCCAGGGTACGGCAGGTGGTGCCTTTGCCGTTGGTCCCCGCCACCGTAAAGACAAACGGCGCAGGTTTCATTACCGCCATCCGCTGCGCGACCTCGCTGACGCGCGCCAGCCCGAGATCGATAGTTTTGCTGTGCAGATGTTCCAGATAAGAAAGCCACGTAGCCAGGGGCGACGTGGCCTGAGGAATAGGTTGTTTTTCCATGATGTCCGGCAAGAGTTAGGATAACTACGCGTAAAAAAAAGGGCAGCGCCGTCAGGCCTGCCCTCTGCATTATCAGGCCTCTGGTTCCTGATCCGGCACCGGTGGCACCACCTCACCTTCGTGAGCAGGTTCCGGATTTGGCGCCGGAAGGTTCATCAGCTTCGCCAGAATGCTGGCCAGCTTCAGACGCATTTCCGGGCGGCGTACGATCATGTCGATCGCCCCTTTCTCAATCAGGAACTCGCTGCGCTGGAATCCCGGCGGCAGCTTCTCGCGAACGGTCTGCTCGATAACGCGGGGGCCGGCAAAGCCGATCAGCGCTTTTGGCTCAGCGATGTTGAGATCGCCCAGCATCGCAAAGCTCGCAGACACGCCGCCCATGGTTGGGTCGGTCAGCACGGAGATATACGGCAAGCCGCGCTCCTGCATTTTCGCCAGCGCAGCGGAGGTTTTCGCCATCTGCATCAGCGACATCAGCGCTTCCTGCATACGGGCGCCGCCGGATGCGGAGAAGCAAATCAGCGGGCAGTTGTCTTCCAGAGCCTGCTCAACCGCGCGAACAAAGCGCGCGCCGACCACGGAGCCCATCGACCCACCCATAAAGGAGAATTCGAAAGCGGCGGCAACAACCGGCATATCATGCAGGGTGCCTTTCATGACCACCAGCGCGTCTTTTTCGCCGGTCTCTTTCTGGGCGGACGCCAGACGGTCTTTATACTTTTTCGAATCGCGGAACTTCAGCACATCTTTCGGCTCGAGCTCGCTTCCCAGCTCCACGAGGGAACCTTCGTCCAGCAGGCTATGCAGGCGGTTGCGCGCCGACATACGCATGTGGTGATCGCACTTAGGGCAAACCTCCAGGTTGCGCTCCAGCTCTGCGCGGTACAATACCTGACCGCAGCTGTCGCACTTGGTCCATACACCTTCAGGGATACTTGCCTTACGGGTGGGGGTTATATTGCTTTTAATTCGTTCAATCCAGCTCATTGATAACCTTTCTACCTGAACCTGGTCGATGCCAGTTTTGTCGCAAGGGGCGCATAATGCCATTTTTGCCCCTCACAGACCATGAATGTTGCACATTAAATCATAACATCCCGTAACATGGGATAAAAAAGTGGTCGAACCGCTCACACTTCACTCTTCGGGCGGCGGCATACCGCCCGAAGATCGTCGCCGCGTTATTTCGCCTGTTTCGCCGCCGCCCGCTTGTGGCGGATGACTTCAATCACGCCCGGCAATACGGACAGGACGATAATCGCCACGATCAGCAGCTTAAGGTTTTCCTGGACGATCGGCAAATCGCCGAACAGATAACCCGCGTAGGTAAATAACAGTACCCACAGCAGCGCGCCAACAACGTTATACATCGCAAAATGACGATAGGACATATGCCCCATTCCCGCCACAAACGGCGCAAACGTTCTGACGATCGGCACGAAACGGGCCAGGATGATGGTCTTACCGCCGTGGCGTTCGTAGAAGCTATGGGTCTTATCCAGGTAGCTGCGGCGGAAAATTTTCGAATTGGGATTACTGAAGAGCTTTTCGCCAAACAGCCGGCCAATTGTGTAGTTCAAGGCATCGCCAACAATCGCGGCAATGACCATCAGCAGCACCATTAAATGCACGTTGAGATCGTTGGTCGGCAGCGCGGAGAGCGCACCTGCCACAAACAGCAGCGAATCCCCCGGCAGGAACGGCGTGACCACCAGGCCAGTTTCGCAGAACAGAATCAAGAATAAAATCGCGTATACCCAAATGCCGTACTCCGCGACCAGCTCAGCCAGATGCACATCAATATGCAGGATAAAATCAATTAAAAAGTGAATCAGGTCCATAGTTTGCGTTAGCCCTTAATAACCCGGTTAGTCCGCCAGAAACAGCGGGCCCATCGGCATGACCGGGAGGTCGTAGTGGGCCGGGTAGTCCACCGACACCAGATACAATCCTTCCGCCTTTGCCGTTGCGGCGGCAAGCGTCCTGTCTTTTGCCGCCAGAAGTTCTGCAATCCAGCTCTCTGGCTGGTTACCGGCACCTACTTCCATCAGACTGCCGACAATGTTCCTTACCATATGATGTACAAAGGCATTCGCTTTGATGTCCACCACCACATATGCACCATAACGGGTGACGTTAATATGCATCACGTTGCGCCACGGCGTGCGCGACTGGCACTGTACCGCACGAAACGAGGTGAAATCATTCTCTCCCAGCAGACACTGAGCGGCGCGCTGCATCCGCTCTGCATCCAGCGGGAGGTAATAATGGGTTACGCCGCGGCTCAATACCGCCGGCCGCAGACGATGATTATAGATAACATAACGATAGCGACGCGCCGTGGCGCTGAAGCGGGCATGAAAATCCGGTGGAACCGGCTTTACCCAGCGCACCGCAATGTCGCCGGGCAAATTCGCATTTACGCCCAGCGTCCATGCGGCATCCTGACGCTGCGCGCGGGTTTCAAAATGCACGACCTGACCGGTACCGTGAACGCCGGCATCCGTACGGCCCGCGCAAAAAACGTTAACAGGCTCGTTCGCTACCTGCGAGAGCGCCTTTTCCAGCTTCTCCTGTACGCTGCGGACTTCGTTCTGCCGCTGCCAGCCGTAGTACTTGCTGCCATCATATTCGATGCCCAGCGCGATTTTGTAGACCGGCGGCTGCTCCATCTCAGACATCAGTACAAATACTCCTGAACCAGCTTCTCAGCGATTTTTACCGCCATCAGCGCGCCGCCAAAACGGACGTTATCGGCGACGGACCAGAACTGCACCTGCTCAGGCATACCGTAGTCGTTATGCACGCAGCCGACGGAGAGGCGGGCGTTACCGGAAGCATCGCCGACCTGCGTCGGGAACTCGCCCTCTTCGGACAGTTCGATATCTTCGCCAAGGCTAAAGGCATCGCGCGCCTCTTCGGCGGCCAGCGGACGCTGCGCTTCAAAACTCACCATCTGCGCATGGCCGTAAAACACCGGCGACTGAACGACGTTTGCGGAGATCATCAGGCCATCATCCTGCAGGATTTTGCGGACCTCATCGACGATACGGCGCTCTTCACGCACGCTTCCTTCACGATCGGGCAGCAGCGGCAGCATATTGAACGCCAGCTGACGACCGAAGAAATCATCTTCGTCGATCGGAATACCGTTAAGCAATTTGGCGCTCTGCCCCGCGAGGGCATCGACCGCTTTTTTACCGTGAGCGGAAGCGGAAAGCAGGCTGGTCACGCTGATACGCGCCAGGCCGCCCCGATCGATCAACGGTTTCAACGCCGACAGCAGCTGGCTGGTCAGGCTATTCGCGACCGAGATAACGTTGCGATTGCGGTAATCCGCCAGTACGAACGGGTTAACATCCGGCACCACCAGCGGCACGTCCGGCTCCAGCGCAAACAGACCGCTTAAATCAATCACCAGGCAGCCCGCGTTAGTGGCGTCTTCGATATACGCGGCGGAGGCCTCTACACCGGCGGCAAAAAAGGCCAGCTGGGCCTGGGTCCAGTCAAATTCCGCCGCATCCTGAACGATAACCGACTTGCCCGAAAAACGCAGATGTTCACCGGCGCTATCGCTACGCGCCAGCGCATAAATATCCCCCACCGGGAACTGACGATCGGCAAGCGTTTCGAACAGGGCTTCGCCTACGGCGCCCGTTGCGCCCAGTACGGCAATATTCCAGCCTTCAGACATGGTGGTGTACTCCAGAAAAAAGCGGCCCTGCCGGATTATCCAGCAGGAGCATTAAGATGATATTAACGAACAGGATGATGAACGGCGTTAAAGCCCAGCTGGCGCAACAGCGTCGCCGCCTGCGCATCGCTGCACTGTACGTACAGCGAAGACCATTCACGGCGTTCCTGATAATTTTTGCGCAGTTTGTCGAACTCGCCCGCAGCGCCCGCGACTTTTCGCAGCGGCGCATCATCGCGGCGCACATCATACACCAAATGCGCCAGCCGTTTTAGCGTTGCCTGATCGAGCGGCCCGTGCAGCGTAATGCGGCCAAACTCCGGCGCCGGTAGCAACGTGTCCAGCGCCACCTGCTGTGGATGACCAATAAACGCGCTGTAGGCCTCAAAAACCTGCGTCGTACCGCGCGCTTTGCCTTCAAGGGTATAGCCGGCAATATGCGGCGTACCAATATCCACCCGCTTGAGCAATTCGGTATTCAGATCCGGCTCCGGCTCCCAGACATCCAGCACCACGCTTAATGCCTGCCCGGCCTGCAGCCGCTGCAGCAGCGCGGCGTTATCCACCACCGGACCACGGCAGGCGTTGATTAAAATCGTCCCCGGCTTCAGGCGGCGAATCAGCGCCTCATCCGCCAGGTGCAGCGTTTTGTACTGCCCTTCCTTATAGAGCGGGGTATGGAACGTCAAAATGTCCGCGTCCTGCACCAGCTCGTCAAGGGAGCGGAAATCCCCCTCGTCGCCGCGATCGGAGCGCGGCGGATCGCAGAGCAGCGTTTTGATTCCCAGCGCCTCAAGGCGTTTTTGCAGACGCCCGCCCACGTTGCCGACGCCCACGATCCCGACGGTACGGTCGGCCAGCGCAAAACCGTCACGCTCGGCCAGCATGAGCAGCGCGGAAAACACATATTCCACCACCGCGATAGCGTTGCAGCCCGGCGCCGCGGAAAAACCGATTCCCGCCTGCTGTAGCCACGCCTGATCGACATGATCGGTACCCGCCGTCGCGGTGCCAACAAATTTGATCGCTTTGCCAGAAAGTAGCGCTTCGTTAACTTTGGTGACGGATCGCACCATCAGCGCATCGGCGTCATTCAGCGCTTCAACCGGGACAGGGCGACCTGCAACGGCCTTCACTTCCCCCAGGCGGCTAAAAAGCTCGCGCGCATAGGGCATATTTTCATCAACGAGGATTTTCACGGTTCAGTACCTGTCTGAGAGCGAGAGTAAACCGGGGAAGTGTGCCATAATCTGCCCGCCAGGAACATCACCACCCGGCCCTTAGTACAGTAATTTAGTACAGCAATACGCAAAGGATTAATCATGACGCAACCCGTTTCAGGTATGTCCGATCGCCCTCCGGGCTCAGGCGAACCTCCGCTCACCACTCAGCAGCGTACCGCGCTTGAGCGGCTCATTACGCGCCTGGTGGCTTTAACATCCCAGCAAAATGCGGAAGTGTGGGCCTGCGTAAAACACGATCTGAGCCTGAAAAACGACGCGCCGCTGCTGGCAAGCCATTTTGCCGCCGCCGAGAACAGCCTGAACCAGCGCCTAATCCTCGCCCAGCAAAATCATCACCGTCGGCAAATCCTGGCGCAGCTGAGCGAGCTGCTGAATCAGGGCAACAATCGCCAGGCGGTCAGCGATTATATTCGTCAGCATGACGGTCAAACCGCCCTGCATGCCTTGTCCCAGCCGCAGCTGGAGAATGTTCTGCAGCTCCTGCAAAGCGGCCAGCTCTCGATTCCTCAGCCGCAGCAGCGCCCGCCAACGCATCGTCCGCTGCTGCCCGCGGAGCACAACACGCTCAATCAGCAGGTGACCAAACTCGCGGCGGCCACCGGCGAGTCCAGCAAGCTTATCTGGCAATCCATGCTGGAGCTAAGCGGCGTCAAGAGCGGAGAGCTGATCCCGGCGACCCACTTCACTCCCCTCTCGTACTGGCTACATGCCCGGCAAACGCTCAGTTCGCAGGCTGCACCGACGCTAACCTCGCTGCAGGCCGCATTAAAACAGCCGCTTGAAGCCGCGGAATGGCAAAGAGTGATGGATTTTGCCCAAACCCACTGGCACGCGACGGCGCAAACGCCGCTCAGCGCGGCGCAGTTGCTGACGCTGCTCAACAAAATTTTCGTGCTCAGGGTCGCCAGAGCCCAGGAGACGCTGGCGATCCCGCCGGTTCAGGCGCCTCCCGCCTCACCGTGGCTGGTATTGAAAAAACCGTGGGTTATCGCGCTGGCAGCTATCGTGGTGCTTGCCCTGCTGTGGCTGGTGATTTAAGGAGATATCATCGGCCCGCATGCCGGGCCGAATGAAGCGCTACTTACGCAGCGACACCAGGCTAACCAGGATCCCCAGCACGGCGCATATTGCCGCGGCCAGGAAGACGGAAGAGTAGCCTAACGACGTCGCCAGCAGCCCGGTAAGCGGGCCGGTGACGCCGTAAGAGATATCCTGAAACGCGGCATAGCCGCCAAGCGCCGTTCCTCGTACCTGCGGCGGTACCCGCTTCACGACCTCGACGCCCAGCGCCGGGAAGATAAGCGAGCATCCGCAGCCGGTGAGCGCCGCCCCCGCCAGCGCGATCCAGGCATTGGGCGCCTGCCAGAGCAGCGCCAGGCCTATCGCTTCAATCAGCAGCGAAACGATGGCCACTTTCACCCCACCGAAGCGGTCCGGCATCCAGCCAAACAGTACGCGCATCAGGACAAACGCCCCGCCAAACGCGGTCAGCGTAAAACCGGCCATCGCCCAGCCGTTGCTGGCGAAATACAAAGAGACAAATGTGCCAATTACCGCGAAGCCGACGCCCTGAAGGCCAAGACCGATACCGGGCCGCCAGATCATTCCCACCACGCCCCACAGCGACGGCCGCTCGCCGCCGTGAGCAGGAATTTTACGCACCGTGCCGTTAATCGCCCAGGCCACTAACGGCAGCACCATGGTGACGCAGGCCAGCGCCGCGACGCCGTAATGGCTGTAGATCAGCAGCCCCAGCGGCGCCCCGGCCGCCAGAGAGCCGTATATCGCCATACCGTTCCACGACATGACTTTACCGGAGCGCATGGGCCCCACCAGCCCCATCCCCCAGCTTAAATTACCGGTGAGCAGCTGGCTTTCACCAAAACCCAGGATCAGACGGCCAAGCACCAGCAGGCCAAACTTCGCCATGACCGGCACCGGCAGCAGCGCGGCGCACAGCCAGGCGCCCCCCGCCAGCGCGCAGGCCAACATCCCCTGCAGGACAGAGCGTTTGGCGCCGTACTGATCGGCAAGGCGGCCGGCATAGCCGCGGGTTAATACGGTCGCCAGAAACTGGATACCGACGGCGACGCCAACCATGGTATTGCCAAATCCCAGTTCCTGATGGACAAACAAAGGGATAACCGGTAGCGGCAGGCCGACGGTCATATAGGTGAGAAAAACGGCGAACGTGATCCGAAACAGCGAACCATTCGCTGAAGGAGTGCGTTTTGTTTCAGTGACTGCGGACATGCTTTACTCCAGTTCGCAGAGTAAGGCGAGGTGAGACCACGCCCTCTCCACCTGATTATCAGGGTTAAGGCGCGTTGGATGACGTTAAACGCTTACGCATTATCTGAGAGAATAATGTTGTGCCAGGAGTTTGCCTTTTCTCCCGGGGGTCTGTCAAGAATACAAAAAAGGGAGCCCGTTGGCTCCCCTTGTAAAGCGTGTTCGTTATGCGCGGTATTTGCGCATGACCAGCGTGGCGTTAGTCCCGCCAAAGCCGAAGCTGTTAGACATCACGGTCGTCAGCGCGCGTTCGGTCGGCTCGGTCACGATATTCAGGCCGGCTGCCTGCTCGTCCATCTCTTCGATGTTGATGCTCGGCGCAATAAAGCCGTGTTCCAGCATCAGCAGGGAGTAGATAGCTTCCTGTACGCCAGCGGCGCCCAGGGAGTGGCCGGTCATCGCTTTGGTCGCGGAGATCGCCGGGCTGTTATCACCGAAGACTTCACGAATCGCCCCCAGCTCCTTCACATCGCCTACCGGGGTAGAAGTACCGTGGGAGTTCAGGTAGTCAATCGGCGTATCAACGCCGTCCATCGCCATCTTCATGCAGCGAACCGCGCCTTCACCGGACGGGGCAACCATGTCTGCGCCATCGGACGTTGCGCCGTAGCCAACGATTTCAGCATAGATGTGCGCGCCGCGCGCCAGAGCATGTTCCAGCTCTTCAACCACAACCATACCGCCGCCGCCCGCGATAACGAAACCATCACGGTGGGTGTCATAGGTACGAGACGCTTTTTCTGGCGTTTCGTTGTATTTGGTGGACAGCGCGCCCATCGCGTCGAATTCACACGCCATTTCCCAGCACAGCTCTTCGCCGCCGCCGGCAAACACGATGTCCTGTTTGCCCAGCTGGATTTGTTCAACAGCGTTACCGATGCAGTGTGCGGAAGTCGCACAGGCGGAGCTGATGGAGTAGTTCACGCCGTAGATTTTGAACGGTGTTGCAAGGCAAGCGGATACCGCGGACGCCATCGCTTTGGTCACCACGTAGGGGCCAACCGCTTTCAGACCGCGCGGGCTGCGCATTGCATCAGCGCCGAAAACCTGAGATTTAGAAGAACCGCCAGAACCGGCAATCAGGCCCACGCGCGGGTTTTGCTGATAGACTTCATCTTTCAGGCCAGCATCTTCAATTGCCTGCTGCATGGAAAGATAGGAATAGATAGAGGCATCGTTCATGAAACGAACCACTTTACGGTCGATCAAGCCGGTGGTGTCCAGTTTGACGTTGCCCCATACGTGGCTGCGCATTCCTGAATCTTTAAACTCTTCAGAGAAAGTGATCCCGGAGCGTCCTTCACGCAGAGATGCCAGGACTTCCTGCTGGTTATTACCAATACTGGAAACGATGCCCAGGCCAGTAATCACTGCACGTTTCATTCAATACCTCTGTAAGTCGCACTATATTAAGTTTCGAGTCGCACAATAGCGTACACTTGTACGCCGAACAAGTCCGATCAGCCAATTTGTGTATAAATTTGCGCCCTCAGGCACACATCGTTAAGATCGTTCTACGCCTTGTGATTCGAGTAACTTACGTGAAACAAAACGCCATACAACCCGCCAACCTGGAATTCAACGCTGAGGGTACACCTGTTTCCCGAGATTTTGACGATGTCTACTTTTCCAATGACAACGGTCTGGAAGAGACGCGCTACGTTTTCCTCGACGGAAACCAGCTCAGGGAACGCTTCCCTGAGCATGCACGTCCGTTCTTTGTGGTTGCCGAAAGCGGGTTCGGTACCGGCCTGAATTTCCTCACGCTGTGGCAGGCGTTTGACGTTTTTCACCGCGATAATCCAGAAGCTACCCTGCAAAGATTACATTTCATCAGTTTCGAAAAATTTCCGCTGAAAGCGGAGGACCTGCGCCTTGCCCACCAGCGCTGGCCGGAGCTTGCAACCTGGGCCGAGCAGCTGCAGGCGCAGTGGCCTCTGCCCATCGCGGGCTGCCATCGTCTGCTGCTGGATGAAGGGCGGGTCACGCTGGATTTGTGGTTTGGCGATATTAATGAACTGACCAACGAGCTCGATGATTCGCTTAATCAGCAGGTGGACGCCTGGTTTCTTGATGGCTTTGCCCCGGCAAAAAACCCGGACATGTGGACGGCGGAGCTGTTTGCGGCGATGGCTCGTCTGGCAAGACCCGGCGGTACCCTGGCCACATTCACCTCCGCCGGCTTTGTGCGCCGCGGCCTGCAGGAGGCCGGTTTCAGCATGCAGAAGCGCAAGGGTTTTGGCCGCAAGCGCGAAATGCTGACCGGCGAAATGCGTGAAACGCCGGAGATCCCCGCGCGCGCGCCGTGGTTTGCCCGCAGCGGTACGGAACAGCGCGATGCCGCGATTATCGGCGGGGGGATCGCCAGCGCCCTGCTCGCGCTGGCGCTGCTGCGCCGCGGATGGCAGGTAACGTTATACTGCGCCGACAGCGCGCCGGCTGAAGGCGCATCCGGAAACCGCCAGGGCGCGCTCTATCCGCTGCTCAGCCAGCACGATCCCGCCCTGGCCCGCTTCTTCCCGGCGGCATTTACTTTCGCCCGCCGCGTGTATGACGCTCTGCCGGTGATGTTCGATCATGACTGGTGCGGCGTGACGCAGCTGGGCTGGGATACGAAAAGCGCGCAGAAAATCGCCCAGATGATTGCGCTTAACCTGCCGCCGGAAATCGCCGTCGCCGTGGACGCCCGAACCACTGCGCAACAAACCGGTGTGGAAACCGGCTGCGGGGGCATCGCCTATCCTGCCGGCGGCTGGCTTTGTCCGCAGCAGTTAACCGCTGAACTGCTGGCCCTCGCCGCCACTCGCGGATTGCGCGTGCGCTACGATTATCCGGTCACGGAGCTCAGCGCAGACAACAACGGCTGGCAATTAAACCAGCGGCAGTACCACGAGGTCGTGGTGCTGGCCAACGGCCATCAGCTGACCCGCTTTAGCCAGACGGAGCATCTTCCCATGTATCCGGTTGCCGGTCAGGTTAGCCATATTCCGACGACGCCAGGGCTATCGAAATTGCGCCAAGTCCTGTGCTACAACGGCTACCTGACGCCGCAAAACCCGCATAATCAGCAACACTGCATTGGCGCAAGCTACCACCGCGGACAGGCAGAGGCCGCGTTTAGCGCCGAGGATCAGCAGCAGAATCGCCAGCGCCTGATTGACTGTTTCCCGCAGGCGGAATGGACGCGGGAGGTAGACGTGAGCGCTAATCAGGCCCGCAGCGGCGTGCGCTGCGCAACCCGCGATCATTTGCCGATGGTCGGCAGCGTACCTGATTATGAGGCCACCTTACGCGAATATGCCTCTCTGGCTGAACGTCAGGAGCAGGCCGGAGAAGCGCCGGTTTACCGCAACCTGTATATGCTGGGAGCTCTGGGCTCGCGCGGCCTGTGCTCCGCGCCGCTGGCGGCTGAAATTCTGGCGTCGCAAATGAGCAATGAGCCATTACCTATGGATAAAGAAACGCTGGCGGCGCTGAATCCTAACAGGCTGTGGGTAAGAAAACTGCTGAAAGGGAAAGCGGTGAAATAATTGCGGGAAATAGAGCCCGGCTGAGCGAATGCCGGGCTTTGGCGGAGGGCAGAACTATTTCTGCATCGCCTTCTGGTACAAACTGTTCCACATTTCCTGCACCAGAACCTGATCCGGCGGCGACAGTTCGCCCGCGCTGATGGCTTTTTCCAGGCTCCGGGATACCTTGTCATGTACCGCTTGCGCAGTATGCTCGCCCTCTCCTTCCAGCTCGGCCACCGCCAGCGTCAGGTGGCCGCGCAGATAACCGCCGGCAAACAGTTCGTCATCACTGGCGTGGTCGACCATATCATCAATTAACGCCAGAATGCGTGATTCAAACTCCGCGATCATCTTCTTTCCTCATAGTATGTAAAGTGTGGCCTTAGTGCAGGTCTTCCGGCCACGGGAACTGTTCTGCCGTCAAGGGCGGCGTTTGGTAATATTCTTGCAGCGCCTGAATGAAACGCGCGGGACGCTCAGGGATCCCCTGCTCCAGATAGGTCATCACCTGGGCATGCACGCGCCGCTGAAAAGCGATCCGGTCGGGCTCAAAATCCCCTTCCAGGTTGTCGCAGCTGACGTTAAATGGGTATCCCGCCGCCACGCAAAACAGCCAGTCAAACGCCTGAGGCTTCACCTCAACGTCTTCAAATTGAGACTGGGTCATCGCGTCGCGACCGTCCGGGCAGTACCAGTAACCGAAATCTACCAGCTCACGTCGCGCCTTCCCGGCAATGCACCAGTGCGATATCTCGTGCAGTCCGCTGGCGTAAAAGCCGTGGGCAAAGACGATACGGTTGTAAGGCACGTCATCATCTGCCGGAAGATAGATCGGTTCGTCATCGCCTTTAATCAGACGGGTATTAAAATCTTCAGCAAAACAGCCGTCGAAGATTTCGATCAGCTGTTCATATTTATGCGTGCTGTTCATTAGTTCATCCCCAGCCACTGGAGGAACTCCTGTCCATGGCTGTCATAAAGCAGTTTTGCACTCATCACCGCCGACACCACGACGATCATCGGTCGAATCAGTGACTGTCCTTTGCTCAGTACCAGCCGCGATCCCGCGCGGGCGCCGATAAATTGCCCGGCCAGCATCACAAAGCCGGTAGCCCATATCACCTTGCCGCCAATAATAAACAACAGCAGGCCGCCAACGTTAGACGTCGCGTTAAGCAATTTTGCATGCGCGGTCGATTTCGCCAGATTGAACCCCGCGAGGGTGACGAAAGCCAGCGCGTAAAAAGATCCGGCGCCCGGACCAAAGAAACCGTCGTAAAAACCGACGCAGCCACCAGCCACCAGGGCAAACGGCAGACCATACAGACGTCGCTGCCGGTCCTCTTCGCCGAGCTTCGGCATCAGCAGAAAATAGAGGCCAATGCCGATAACCAGGATTGGCAGTATCTGCTTGAGAATATCGGACTGGACGTGCTGGACCAGCAGCGCGCCGCCCGTCGAGCCGAGAAAGGTCATCAGAATATTGAGCTTCTGGTCGGCCAGATTCACCACCTTGCGGCGGATGAAATAAAGCGAGGCGGACAGCGACCCGCCGCAGGCCTGCAGCTTATTCGTTGCCAGCGCCTGCGCAGGGGGAAGACCCGCCGCCATCAGGGCCGGGACGGTCAATAACCCGCCGCCGCCCGCCAGTGAATCGATAAATCCCGCCAGAATGGCCACGAAAAACAGTACGACCAGTACCGTCGGTGACACCATAAAAACGTCGATAAAACTATCCATTAAAGAATATGCTCATCCAGTAGCGCCTGGCAGGAAGGCGGCAGCGGAGGCGGCGTCTTCTTCACAGGAGGGGTTGATCCTGGCTTAGGGGGTTCAAACCAGCTTTGCAATTCCGCACCGCAGCCATCGCCCGCCGGAGGCGGGGCCTGGTCTTCACACTCGAGGCTGCCGGCCGGGCAGCGCAGGCGCACGTGCATATGCGCTCGGTGCTGGAACCATGGGCGAACTTTGCGTAGCCAGTCGCGATCGCTACCGGCATCCAGGCACAGCTGCTGCTTAATCGCCGGGTTGACGAAAATACGCGTAACGTCGCTATCTTGCGCCGCCATCTTAATCAGCTGGCTGATTTGCGGGCTCCACAGAGACGGCACTACGCGTTTGCCGTCGCGGGCCACCAGGTCCAGCGCCTGCGGCTTCAGCAGCTGAGCTGAACTCCAGCGCGCCTGCGGCAGCTGAAGAAAAATATCGACGTCCAGTCCGGACTGATGGCTGGCGTGGCCGCCGTTAAAGCGTCCACCGGCCGGCATACCCATGTCGCCAATCAGCACCGTTCCCATGCCTTTATTGTGCGCCTGATTGCTCAGACGCTGAATAAACTGCACGAGGTCCGGATGGCCGAAGTAGCGGTTCTGATCGGTACGCATCACCTGATAGCCGGTGGCGTTTAACGGCAGCGCCTGCGCGCCAACGATACAGCCATTGGCAAACGCGCCAATGGACTGCGGGCTGCCGCTAACGGGCTGCGTGATTTTCTGCCACGGCGTCGCCGCCAGGCTGGTACCGCTGGCGAGGAGCGCCAGCAGTGCGATAACGGTGTTTTTCATCTATGACCAGCGTGGAATTGATGTCGTCACGTCGCCATTTTGCGCGCGCTGACGCATAAAGTGATCCATTAACACGATCGCCAGCATCGCTTCGGCAATAGGTACCGCACGAATACCGACGCAAGGATCGTGACGCCCTTTGGTGATCATCTCAACTTCTTCGCCAAAGCGATTGATCGTGTGACCCGGGACGGTGATGCTGGAGGTCGGCTTCAGCGCGATATTCGCCACGATCTGCTGACCGCTGCTAATGCCGCCGAGAATGCCGCCCGCGTGGTTGCTCTGGAAGCCCGCTTTGGTAATTTCATCGCGGTTTTCGCTGCCGCGCAGCTTCACCACCTCAAAACCATCGCCAATTTCCACGCCCTTCACCGCATTGATGCTCATCAGCGCGTGCGCGATATCGGCATCGAGACGGTCGAATACCGGCTCACCCAGTCCCGGCGGTACGCCATCGGCCACCACGGTGACCTTAGCCCCGATGGAGTCGCCCTCTTTTTTCAGGCCGCGCATCAGTTCATCAAGCGCTTCGATTTTGTCCGGATCCGGGCAGAAGAACGGGTTCTGCTCTACCTGATCCCACGCTTTTATCGCCAGCGGGATATCGCCCATCTGGGTCAGGCAACCGCGAATCACAATACCAAATTTCGCGGCGAGGAATTTCTTGGCAATCGCCCCTGCGGCCACGCGCATGGCGGTTTCACGCGCAGAGGAACGACCGCCGCCGCGATAGTCGCGCAGGCCATATTTCTGCTCGTAGGTGTAGTCAGCGTGTCCCGGGCGGAAAACGTCCTTAATGGCGCCGTAGTCCTGAGAACGCTGGTCGGTATTCTCAATCAGCAGGCCAATGCTGGTCCCGGTGGTCACCCCCTCGAATACGCCGGAAAGGATCTTCACCTGGTCCGGCTCGCGGCGCTGGGTGGTATAGCGTGAGGTTCCCGGACGACGGCGATCGAGATCGTGCTGGAGATCGGCTTCGGTTAGCGGAATGCCTGGCGGCACGCCGTCAACGATGCAGCCCAGCGCCAGGCCATGCGACTCGCCGAACGTCGTGACGCGAAAGAGTTGTCCAATTGTGTTTCCTGCCATCACGGCTCCGTTTTTGTCGTTATGTTTGCGTGTTGTTTTAGTCTTTATAAATACCGAAATGCGCGCGGGCGGCAATCAGCTGCGGTTTAGTCAGCATAAAGACGCCATCGCCGCCGTTTTCAAACTCCAGCCAGGTAAATGGCACGTCAGGATATTGCTCCATCAGATGTACCATGCTGTTACCGACTTCACAAATCAGGATACCGTCATCGCTGAGATAATCCGGCGCGCAGGCGAGGATCCGGCGGGTTAACTTCAGACCATCGCTACCGGAAGCCAGCCCCAGGACCGGTTCATGGCGATATTCACCCGGCAGGTCGGACATATCTTCTTCATCGACGTACGGCGGATTGGTCACGATCAGATCGTATTGCACCTTCGGCAGATCGCGGAACAGATCGGAGCGAATCGGCGTAACGTTATGAATTAAGCCGTGATCTTCCACGTTCTGCTCGGTAACGGCCAGCGCGTCAGGGGAAATATCCACCGCATCGACTTCCGCTTCCGGGAAAGCGTAAGCGCAGGCGATAGCGATACAGCCGCTGCCGGTGCACATATCAAGGATGTGCTGCGGATAGTGGTCAATCAGGCCGGAAAAATGGTTGTTAATGAGTTCGCCAATCGGCGAGCGCGGTACCAGCACGCGTTCATCGACGTAAAACTCATGGCCGCAGAACCAGGCTTTGTTGGTCAAATAAGCGACCGGAATGCGCTCGTTAATACGACGAATGACGCGCTCAACGATGCGATGTTTTTCGCTGGAAGTCAGACGCGCGGTACGCATATCTTCCGGAATATCAAGCGGCAGATACAGTGAAGGCATCACCAGCTGTACGGCTTCATCCCACGGGTTATCGGTGCCGTGTCCGTACCAGATATTTGCAGCGCTGAAGCGGCTTACCGCCCAACGCAGCATGTCCTGAATGGTATGAAGCTCATTAACGGCTTCATCAACAAAAATTTTATCCACGCTATCCCCCAGGGCACGCTCTGCTATAAATTCGGCGGCTAGTTTGCCACGAAGACGGGGATAAATCAGCATTCTTACGTCAGGCTGAGGGGGAAAAATAGGTTTTCCTTGCCTGGATGCGTGGCGAGTCGGGTAAACTACCGGCAAAGAAAAAATGAGATCAGGTAATGAAAAAGAAAACATCGCTAAGCGAGGAGGATCAGGCATTGTTCCGGCAGCTGATGACCGGCACGCGTCAGATTAAGCAGGACACCATCGTTCATCGCCCGCAGCGTAAAAAAATCGCTGAAGTACCACCCAAGCGGCTGCTCCAGGAGCAGGCGGATAACAGTCACTATTTTTCCGATGAGTTTCAGCCGCTGCTGAATACCGAAGGGTCGGTTAAGTATGTGCGCTCGGACGTCAGCCATTTTGAGCTGAAAAAACTGCGTCGGGGTGATTATTCGCCGGAGCTGTTTCTCGACCTGCACGGTTTAACCCAGCAGCAGGCCAAGCAGGAACTGGGAGCCTTGATTGCCGCCTGCCGTCGCGAGCACGTATTCTGCGCCTGCGTGATGCACGGGCATGGAAAGCATATTCTCAAACAGCAAACGCCGCTGTGGCTGGCCCAGCACCCGCATATTATGGCGTTTCATCAGGCACCAAAAGAGTACGGCGGAGACGCCGCACTGCTGGTTCTGATTGAAGTTGAAGAGTGGCAACCGCCGGAGCTTCCGTAAACGTCAGCCCCGGGAGGGAATCAGATAGCCTTAGCCATCTTCAAATTGCAGGGGCTCATTTGCCAGTTGAATTCGCCTTTGCCGCTGGCATCAAGCGTGACGCAGGCAATCGCCGAAGTGGTGAACATCGGGGGAGTTTCCCCCGGGCACAGCTCTGAGACGAGGTACCCCACCAGAGGGAGGTGAGACACGACCAGCGCCGTCGCCACACCTTCATTCGCCAGCGCCTGCAGATAAGCGCTAACCATGCCAACGTCGCCGCACGGCGTGAGTTCCGGCATCACGTCGACATCTTTTGGCAGATTCATGCACTCCCCAACAATTTCCAGCGTCTGTTCTGCACGCAGGTAGGGACTCACAAGAACCCGCTCAATATCCACTTTTTGACCTTTCAGCCAGGTAGCCATCTGACGAGACTCATCGCAACCGCAGACGGTTAATGGACGAACCGAGTCACTGGCTGCATCGAGGGCAGCGTCGCCGTGACGCATGATAAAAACTTGCATATTGCACCGCTTTTGTTAACCAGAAGCACCGCGGTCTTACCCACGTAGACGATACGCAGGTGACCCGGTGGCCGGGCATTGTGCCTGATCCATTCAACGAATGAAACGCTGTTTTTTACCTCAATGGCGTAAGTATAGTCAACTATTGCTTACAAAATCGCCAAAGCGCAGCGCCGTTCATTACCGGATTTACCTTCTTTGACCACAACTTAGGTCGTACGTTCCTCAGCGGGCCAAAAGGTCGCCCCCTGCTCGGCCATGTGTAACAAAGTGTCACATGGTGTAAAACGCGGGCCGTACTGAGCAGCCAGGCGCTGTAATATCGCGGCGACCTCCCCCGCTCCCAGGGTATCCATATAGCGGAACGGGCCGCCAAGAAACGGCGGAAAACCAATGCCAAATACGGCGCCGATATCACCATCGCGGGCGCTGCGAACCACTCGCTCATCGAAGCAGCGCACCGCTTCGTTAAGCATCATCATCACGCAGCGTTCCGCCACCTGCTGCGCGGACAAGCGCGCCTGCGGTGAGGAAATACCCAGTAAAGCGTAGATCGCAGGATCGGGCCGTTTTTTGCTTTTACGCCCTTTTGCCGCATAAAGATAGAAACCCCGGTTATTTTTTCTCCCTTTGCGATCGTCATTCAGAATCGAACTAATGATGTTTGCAGGCGGGCTAAAACGATCTCCCCATGCGGCCTCCAGCACCGGGATAATTTTGGTACCGGTATCGATTCCCACTTCATCAAGGAGCTGAATAGGGCCAACCGGAAAACCGAATTTAACCAAAGCGTTATCAATATGCTCTACCGGCTCGCCTTCCATCAACAGGCGCATGGCTTCATTTATGTAGGGGGCCAGAATGCGGTTAACATAAAAGCCCGCTTTATCGGCGACGACAATCGGCGTTTTACCCTGCAGTTTCGCCAGCTTAACCGCCGTCGCAATTGTTTGCCGATCCGTACCACTATGCGGAATCACCTCCACCAGCGGCATTTTGTCTACCGGGCTAAAGAAGTGAAGCCCGATGACCCGCTGCGGCCTGCTTGCATGCGCCGCGATCTCGCCGATCGGTAAAGACGACGTATTAGAAGCAAAGATCGTCTCCGGGCGGCAGTGCTGTTCAACTTCGCTGACCATCTTCTGCTTGAGCGTAAGGTCTTCAAACACCGCTTCGATCACCACATCGCGATGTGCGAATCCCTGGTAATCCAGCGAACCGGATATTAACCCCATCTGGCGATCGCGCTCGCTGGCGCGCAGATAGCGGCGACGCACCTGTTTATCGAGCAGATCCCAGCTGTACTTCAGTGCGTGATTTATCCCGCGCGGCTGGATGTCCTTTATGCGTACCGGTAATCCGCCTTTGCAGGCGGTGACGTAAGCGATACCGCCCCCCATAAGTCCTCCGCCCAGAATGCCCACGCTGCGCAGCACGACGGGATCAGCATCCGCGCCGCGATCTTTTTTCAGATCGGTGCTGGCGAAAAAAATCGACCGTAGCGCCTGCGATTGCGGCGTCATCGCCAGCTCGCCAAAAGCGCGGGCCTCCTCGGCGTATCCGCTGCTGCAGCCCTGCGCCAGTCCGGTTTCAATCACCTGCAGAATGCGCTCAGTTGCCGGGTAGTTCCCCTGGGTTTTGTGATGCGTCTTTTTCGCGACGAGACGAAACAGCAGGCTGCGGCCAAGCGGGCCTGCGAGAATACGTTCGCGCGCCGGAACAACGCGGCTTGCCGGGCGACCTTTGAGCGCCAGTTCAATCGCGGTTTGCAGCAGGATAGTCTGCGGCACCACCTCATCAACCAGCCCTGCCTTCAGGGCCTGACGCGGGCGAAGCTGCTTACCGGTCAGGATCATCTCCAGCGCGCCGCTGACGCCAATTAATCGCGGTAGACGCTGAGTTCCGCCAGAGCCGGGCAGCAGCCCCAGCTGTACTTCCGGGAGGCCAAGCCGGGTTTTATCGTCATCGCTGCATACCCGCCCGTGGCAGGCCAGCGCCAGTTCAAGGCCGCCGCCCAGGCATGCGCCGTGGATAGCGGCAATCACCGGAATCGACAGACCGTGGATCTCGGCCATGATTTGCTGGCCCTGACGGGCAAGCGCCTCCGCTTCCTGCGCGGAATGGCAGCGGGCAATCATATTGATATCCGCCCCGGCGATAAAGTTATCCGCTTTTGCCGAGATGAACACCGCGCCGCGCAGCTCCTTATTGTCGCGGATCTGGCGGATGATCCCCCGCACCTCGCTGGCGAACTCAGCCTTCAGGGTGTTCATTTTTTCACCGGGCGCGTCAATGGTGATGACGGCGATATTGTCCGGGCGAACCTCAAGCGTAAATGCCGATACGGTTTCCATTATTCGGCCTCCAGAACCATCGCTGAACCCAACCCACCCGCCGCGCAGGCGGTGACCAGACCAAATCCGCCGCCGCGCCGCCGCAGTTCATGCAGCGTTTGGGTAATCATCCGCGCGCCGGTGGCGGCAAAGGGATGACCGTAGGCAATCGAGCCGCCAAGCACGTTAAATTTGCTCTCGTCCACTTCCCCGGTAGCCTGAGAGCGGCCAAGCACTTCGCGGGCAAAGCGATCGCTGGCCATACATTGCAGGTTGGCCAGCGTTTGCGCGGCAAAAGCTTCATGCATATCAATCAGGGTCAAATCAGCCAGCGTCAGCCCCGCTCTTTCCAGCGCCAGCGGCGTCGACCACGCCGGGCCCAGCAGCATATCCTGGCGAACATCAATCGCGGTGAAAGCGTAGCTTCGCAGATAACCCAGCGGAACAAGGCCCAGCTCTTTAGCCCGGGATTCGGTCATCAGGATCACCGCCGCCGCCCCATCGGTTAGCGGCGTACTGTTCGCGGCGGTTACGCTCCCGTGTTGACGATCGAAGGCCGGGCGTAACTTTTGGTAATCCGCCAGGGTTGAATTTTTACGAATATTATTATCCTGTTCCAGCGGCTCACGGAACGGCGGCGTGTACGCCGTCATCACTTCTGCCGAGAGCTTACCTTCCTCCCAGGCTCTGGCCGCAAGCTGGTGTGAACGCAGCGCCAGCGCATCCTGCCGTTCGCGCGTGATAGCCCACGTTTTCGCCATCTGCTCGGCGGTATCGCCCATCCGCAGGCCGGTTGAGTATTCGGCAACCGCTGGCGGTACGGGCAGAAGGTCGCGAAAACGCAGCCGAGAAAATAGCTTCAGACGCTGTCCCAGGGTGCGAGCTTTGTTGGCATCAACAAGCGTTCGGGCGAGTTTTTTGCTGACGCCAATAGGTAATACGGAAGAGGAGTCGGCTCCGCCGGCGATACCCGCGCGAATAGTGCCTGCCATCAGGCTTTCCGCGACGTTGGCTACCGCCTGAAAGCTGGTCGCACAGGCGCGGCTGACGCTGTAGGCATCGGTATGCACGCTCATGCCGGTCCCCAGCACAATTTCCCGGGCGATGTTCGGCGCTTCCGGCATCTGCACCACCTGGCCAAATACCAGCTGGTCTATTATGTCCGCGGGGATGTTGCTGCGAGCCAGCATTTCGCCGACCACCAGCTTACCTAAATCAACGGCCGGCACGCCGTGAAAAGCCGTCGCCTGTCGGGCAAACGGAGTACGTAAACCGCTGACTATCGCGATACGATCGCCCTGGCGGGTGACTAGCGGTAATGCCTGACTCATAACGCTCCCCTGTTAACCGATAAAACAAAGTGGTCTGACCTGATAACAGTTTTAACTAATATTTTACATTAAGCCAATCGGGGAACCGAAAAAGTGGGAGCCAAAACACATTGATTAGAAAAGGTAACGCCCCTGCCATGAGGGGCATTAAGGGAAGGATTAACGCAAGCCGAGCTGGAAAATCAGGGTTTCAGCTTCACAGCTGAACACGAAATCGATATCCAGCTTCACGCCGCCATCAACGTCGGTAAAGGTCGGGGTGATTTTGCACGGCTCTGATTCAACGTTACGCGCTCTTTCGCTTAATGCGGCGAGCGTTTCTTCGGCTTCGGCACGGTTCGCAAACACGCGGCTATAAGAGGCGGTGCAATCGGTGTTGTCCATAATGGTGCCAACATCCATACAGCAGCAAACCGGGGTTTCATCAGCACTGCATTTACTCATCGTAGATTTCCTCTGTATATGCACTCAAGGTGCCAGACAAATAATGTGCGTATTTTACGCCCCGAGCATGCCTGCCTCCAGTCGTTAATGGCGACAAACGGGATAAGTGACCGAAATCACACTTAAAAATGATCCAAAACAAAAAGCGCCTACTTTGGGTAACAGGTACCCGGGCAAATTTGCCAACTGGATCGCGTTTCTTAGATCACAATTGAAAAAACTTATAAACAAACTTGCAACATATCATCTGGTCAGACCTATACTCAGCGCACTGGTCTGATTTCTCTGTCGTAAAGCAGACCCTACACTTCGCGCTCCTGTTACAGCATGTAACATTGTTTAAATAAAAATAACTCTATGAGGTTATGGGCATGAGCCAGAAAACCCGCCTTACCCAATCTGCCCTTGCAGTGGCTGTAGCACTCGTTTCAACCCAGGCCTGGTCAGCAGGCTTTCAGCTAAACGAATTCTCTTCATCGGGCCTTGGTCGCGCCTATTCAGGTGAAGGCGCTATTGCTGATGATGCGGGAAACGCCAGTCGTAACCCGGCGTTAATCATGATGTTCGACCGTCCAACCTTCTCCGGCGGCGCTATTTTCGTCGATCCTGATGTCAACGTCACCGGTAGTTCAGTTATCGGTAATGACGCCAGCCAGGACAATATTGCGCCTACCGCATGGGTGCCGAATCTGCACTTCGTGGCGCCGATTAACGACCAGTTCGGTTGGGGAGCTTCCCTGACCTCTAACTATGGTTTAGCCACCGAGTTCAACAACGATTTTGCCGCGGGCTCGATGGGCGGTACCACCGATCTCGAAACGCTTAACCTGAACCTGAGCGGCGCTTATCGTCTCAACGACCACTGGAGTTTTGGTCTGGGCTTTGACGCCGTGTACGCTCGAGCAAAATTAGAGCGCTATGCGGGTGATTTACCGGAAATTATCGGCGCACAGCTACCGGGAATGGTGAAAGCCGGCAAACTCTCCCCGGCTCAGGCTGCGGCCATCGGTCAACAGGCCGGCGGTATCAGCCGCGACACCCAAATTGCTCGTCTGAAGGGTGATGAATGGGGCTTTGGCTGGAATGCCGGTATTTTATATGAAGTCGATAAAAACAACCGCTATGGCTTAACCTACCGCTCTGAAGTCAAAGTTGATTTTGACGGGGATTACAAGAGCAGCCTGCCGTCGTCCCTTAACCCCATCAACTCCGCTCTGGGACTGGGCCTGCCGTACGGCACCGGCGGCTCCACGATTGGCGGTTCTCTGACGTTGAATCTGCCAGAAATGTGGGAAGTATCAGGTTATAACCGCGTGGCGCCAAAATGGGCCGTTCACTACAGCCTGGCATACACCAGCTGGAGCCAGTTCCAGGAGCTGAAAGCGACCAAAACCAGCGGTGGTGAAACGCTGTTCTACAAGGACGAAGGTTTTAAAGATTCCTACCGCATCGCGCTGGGTACGACCTATTACCACGACGATAACTGGACCTTCCGTACCGGTATCGCCTTTGATGATAGCCCGGTCCCGGCTTCCAATCGCTCTATCTCTATTCCGGACCAGGATCGCCTGTGGCTCAGCGCCGGGACGACTTACGCCTTTAATAAAGATGCCTCAGTCGACGTCGGTGTGTCTTATATGCACGGTCAGCACGTTGAATTTACAGAAGGGCCGTATACATTTAAATCAGAAGGTAAAGCCTGGCTGTACGGCGCGAACTTCAACTACCGTTTCTGATAATGTGAAGCCACAAAAAAGGGTGAACATCATGTTCACCCTTTTTACTTTCTACCCGTCGGTTACTGTGAATCGATATCTTTGAGATCGCCCTCAATCGCCTGCGCGTTCGGGTTTTCATTCGGGGAAAGTTTACCGCCGTTGGCGATAAAGTCGTGACGCTGGAAGTAGGCTTCACGCATTAAAATATACGGATCGGAGGACTGACGGAGCAAGCCGTCTGAATCCAGCAGCTGCGCGCGCGTTTCAACGCCCTCAACCATCCATTTGCCGATAGACATCGGCCATGTCAGCCAGGAAAGAACCGGATACAGGTCATCAGCCATATCGCCACCCTCATCACGCAGGGTGAAGCTGCCGTAGAAAGGCAGTTGCACATATGGACCATAGCCGACGCCATAGTGACCCAGCGTGCTACCGAAGCGGGCAGGCTCAACGCGCTGTAGTTTCGGATTCGCCATCCCGGCCACATCAACCAGGCCACCCATACCAAGGATGGTGTTCAGGAAGAAACGCGTAAAATGCACCATTCCTTTATAGGGATCGCCTTTCAGGAAGGAGTTCACCATTACCGCCGGCTCTTCGAGGTTGCTGGTAAAATTACTCAGCCCGTTACGCGCCGGCTGCGGAACGTAATCACGCCACGCCACCGCGACGGGGCGAAGGACATAGGGATCGACAACGTTGAAGTTGAAGTTGAACATGGTACGGTTAAAGCCTTCAAGCGGATCTGAACGCCCCTGCGGCCGATCGCCAGAACTAGAACTGGCGCATCCCACCA
The DNA here is from genome assembly GCF_040064575.1 of Klebsiella sp. CN_Kp106. Classification (NCBI taxonomy): domain Bacteria; kingdom Pseudomonadati; phylum Pseudomonadota; class Gammaproteobacteria; order Enterobacterales; family Enterobacteriaceae; genus Klebsiella; species Klebsiella sp. CN_Kp106. The sequence goes on from NZ_JBEAIG010000069.1 coordinate 232,211, forward strand.
GCAATGTGGCGCCAAGCGCAAGCGCCGACAGGCGAAAATTCATAGGTGTCTCCCTGTTAATTTAAGCTATCGCTGGGGGTTATCGGGGGACAGCAGCCTCCATAAAGATATCGCCCGTAAGCATGTGCCTGCTTTCAGCATAGCCTTTTTTAGCATCATTGTTGGTGTCCCGATTCTATACACATTTTGCAATTTCCGTATTGCTAATCTTGTCATTGTGAAGAATTTAGGAGCTTATCCGACCCGAACAGCCGAAACCGCTCTAGGATTATAATAAAGACCCGCCGTTGAGGAAAAGTTATGAAACCGCAAACTCACCATGATAATGAGGATGTTGAAGTAGAGAGTGAAGAAAAGCAGAATGGTGAAGAAATTGAGGTTGATGAAGAACGCCTGCCTTCACAGGCGATGGCCACTCATGAAGTGATTCGCCAGGAGGGCGAGAAAGAGCTCGAACGCGATGCCATGGCGCTATTATGGTCAGCGATTGCCGCCGGGCTTTCAATGGGGGCCTCGCTGGTCGCCAAAGGTATCTTCCATGTCCATCTGAACGAACTTCCCGGCGGCTTCTTGCTGGAAAATCTTGGTTATACCTTTGGTTTTGTGATCGTCATTCTCGCTCGCCAACAGCTGTTTACCGAGAACACCGTCACCGCCGTCCTGCCTATTATGCATAAACCCACGCCAGGCAACATCGGCCTGCTGTTACGTTTATGGGGGATTGTGCTGGCAGGTAACTTAATCGGGACCGCTATCGCGGCCTGGGCGTTCGATGTTATGCCTGTGTTCGATGAGCCCACTCGCGAAGCCTTTCTTAAAATTAGCCTGAAGGTGATGCAAAACCCGCCGCTGGAGATGTTTGCCAATGCAATTATCTCCGGTTGGCTGGTCGCCACCATGGTGTGGATGTTTCCTGCCGCAGGTTCTGCAAAGATTGTCGTCATCATTCTGATGACCTGGCTTATCGCCCTCGCGGACACCACGCATATTGTGGTTGGCAGCGTCGAGATTTTCTACCTGGTATTTAACGGGACGCTACCGTGGCAGGAATTTATCTGGCCTTTTGCTCTGCCAACGCTTGCCGGCAACATATGCGGCGGGACCTTTATTTTCGCTTTACTAAGCCATGCCCAGATTCGCAATGACATGAGTCATGAGAAGAAAGCTCGTGCAGCCGAGGAGGCAAAAAAGCGCTAAATGGCTATAGATTAAGCAGTTGGCCCGTACAAGCTTAACGAGCGCCGAAAATAACGCTATAATCCCGGCGCTTCGTCCCCTTAGTTAAATGGATATAACGAGCCCCTCCTAAGGGCTAGTTGCAGGTTCGATTCCTGCAGGGGACACTTTTGAATTATTCACCTCCGTTCACAGCATTCGTTTAATCATCACCACCGCAGAACAACGCCAGCCCCGAAGCAGATGAATCACAGAGGTTTATCGATCCCTGCATAGATCTCATCAAGTTGCTGTAGCCGGTCTTCATATGATTTCGTCAAACAGCGGCTGTCGCTGCCGCATTTCTGCCGGCTATGGAGCCATGTTTTTTGTACGTCCATCATCTCGCCACGCGTCCCCATTGGAAAAAGCCCCCGCAGAAACTCATACTTCGTCGCCATCGCCACGTCCATATCGTTCAGGCTCCGGTTAGCGCAGATAGCCTTTTCATCCGCCTGCGTCGCTTTCTGACAATCAAAACTCGCGGAGTACCCCGCTACCGGATACAGCACAGCAATAGTCATCAGTACTTCTCTTATCTTCATATGCGCTCCATTTCCGCACTCCCGCCATTTGTGCTACCCGTTTATAACGAGTGCCCCTCGCTACGGAGCCCAGCGTAAGCTTTTGACACACTGACGCTCTGAACTATCCGTGCTGTCGATAATTATAGTTAATCCACCTTAAGGCTCCCATTGGGTGAACCGCGCGCCTTCCGCAATATCTTTTTCCCCGACGCTGATGCGCCCTACAGCCTGGCTGAATTATTGGTCAGAATTGCATCAGAGCGGGTCACGGCATTGCTTGCCAGCGAGGGGGAATATTTTTCTCGCGCAGCGATTTTCATATTTTTGCCTGGCCTGACTTCCCATCAATAAATATAAATTCATTTAAAATCAATGTAATAAATTAAACCCTATCATTCACAGTAGTTATCATTGTTGATTGTTTCCTTGCGTTACGATTCGCAAAACAATGCCGGTAGATAAATCCCTGCCGTCACGTATTCTTGCCGCTGCCGGATGCGCTGAACTGCTGTTCTTTCAGTATCAGCGTTGCTTAAAAGCAGCGCGTCCGGCGGTTTATGGCGGATGAAAGGCTATCTTCTCAGCCATCCGCTTCATATTGCGGCAGGATGTCTGCGACAAGAATCGGGTTCTGTACGGGACTTGCGGACAGCCTGTTGCCTTACCTAAATTGGTTATACGGATAGATATGATGAAAAAACTCGCAATGGCACTGGGTATCTGTGCGCTTATGGCTTGTGGCGCTGCCAGCGCGGCAAATGGTCAGGTCGTTTCAAAGGCTAAGTCAGCCTGCCAGAATAACGCGACGCAGTGCGCCCAGGCCAAGTCCACGGCGAAAGCGGATGCGCAGAAAGAAGCAAAAGCAGCCAAAGACGCCTGTGCTAAAAACCAGGCAGCCTGCGACAACGCAAAAACTGCGGCCAAAAACGCAGTGAAAAAGTAACAACAGTAGGGCGGGGTATAACCCCACCCTACTTTCAAAATATGCTCCCCACCGTACGCCAGCGTGACTCCCGCAGGGCAGATTCTGTTTTGCTTATGGCAGATATAGCAGGATTCTTTTCGCACGAGCCCGCATCAAAACAAGCAGTTACACGATACAGGCCTGACCCATGGCGGCGCTCCCTCGTCTGTCCGATCGCCATTCACATCGGCTAACAGACGTTTTTCGAGCAGGTTTCGCGTTCGATAAATCACCCGCTTATTAATTCACTACCCGCCTCCTGAATTATTAGTAATTCACATAATCACCGCGAATTTAATTCATCAATAAAATAATCAAAAACAATCAATCCGCAGCAAGATGAATGAGCATGCTAATTTTTTAGCAGCGATACATTTAATTATTACAGGAAAGCTGATAGCATACAGGAGAGATAATATCCTGACCGGATTCAACATAGCACTCCGCTATCAACAATTGATATAGAATATCTGTTTTGATAAATATTTTGTATGAATCGAAATCGTCGCAACGTCGATAGAGGTCAATTTAAGAAAACCATAACCCCCTATTTTTCATAAGATGATATAGACCATGGAAAGAAAAGAAAGAAACATATGGAAACTAAACAATCTTCCCCCCCTGGAATACTGTTCAATATCTCGCGCTAAAAAACTATTGAATTGTGAAATAGAAGATCTGCTTCATTGGCATGATATTGGCGCGATAAGCCTGTGCATAAAAGTAGGTAAAACTAACGGAACATTAAAAGGTGCGTTTCAACATGACCAGAGCAGTAATAATCTCTATTTTCTTAACGCCCCCAATATTGATGAGTTGAGCATAAGCGAAAGATCGTGGTCACGGCATTCAAAAATTAACAAAATTTTTAAATTTAATGATAGTGAAGCAAATCAGGAAGCCCAATATGGTATACCTGTTACCCAGCTAAAACTCCGGGTTTCCGTCTCTGGCTTATGGTACTGCCACACGAGAAATTTGATGGAGATCTTAGAAACACCTGAAGACATTATTACTGAGCAGAGGATAAGCATCATATCACCGGCCACCAATGTCCTCTTCTGCCACTTCATACCCGACGAGGATGAGAGGCCAACCATCACGCTGAGTAAGCTTTACATCACGAGTCAGGCGATTGAGAAAATTTATGAACATACCATCAGCAGTCGCCCTCTCGAACTTTCTGAAAAAACCTTACATTTATCTGAGGAGCAAGATATAGCGACGCCCTCAACGATTATGCAAAATAAGTTGCTCATTGAATTTATCAATCACATCATTCAATCCAATCCCCATTTTGGCGATAACATGCTTAACGCGACTGAAAACAAAAAAAGTAAAATATTTAATAGAGCTATGGATAAACTCAGGTCTGAAGGCGTGGTTTCCAGCTACGGCAGCATTAATCTTCCGGCGTCAGAATATACGTTCGAATAATACTTCTTTAATTTAATTAAATCAGAATGAATCATTACAACGCCATAGGTACAGGGCGCGCAATGCAGTAGCAAATGTGAAATGCATTTTAATATGAATTCAGAGATGAATCTGGCTTCATAATAAAATCGTTCTCTATAAACGCTCCTGATGTATATGAAATACTTTATATACAGCGAATCAACGTAACGTTAAATCTCTCTCAGTCGATTCGTTAAATCCCTGTCCTGCGCTCAATATTGACGCAGCCTGATGTGCCATTAGTATAAACTCTCGGGTCGCGGCGCTTTGCCAGGCCCCCTTTCGCTGTATCAAACACGCGGTTCTTTCCAGTAATGATGGCGCGAGTTCGATCGCGGTTAAATCGTCACGCCCCTGAACAATGGCAGCAGGAAGCAAGGTTGCCAACGACGTGCGTTCAACCACGGTCAGCACTGCGCTAATCGAGTTGGCCTCCATCTGCACTTTCGGTTGAATACCGCGCTGTCGGCAGTCGCGATCGATTTGCTCGCGAGTAGCAAAAGCGCTGCTTAGCAGAATCAGTGACGCCTGATTGAGCGCCGTCAGCGCCACACGGCGGGTCGCCGCCAGAGGATGAGAGCGGCCAACCACCAGCGCCAGGGTTTCAGAGAGCAGCGGCTGAGACACAATATCCCGTGAATCGCTACCGTCGAAAGCGATCCCGATATCCAGCTCATCATTGAGCAGCAGAGTCTCCATTCGATTCTGCGCCAGCTCTTGTATATCCAGCGTTATATTCGGGTAACGTTGATAAAACGAAGCCACCAGCGGCCCCATAAAATAATGGGTAAAGGTTGGCATCATCGCTACACGTAGGGTACCGCGCTGCAAATCTTCAACGTCATGAAGTGCGCGCTGCCCCTCGGCCAGTTCCCGTAAAGCCCGGCGCGCATAAATTAACCAGACCTTGCCGGCGTCCGTCAGGCAAGTGTTGCGCCCGCTGCGATCAAAAAGCCGTACTCCCAGCGTCTCTTCCAGCTGTCGAATCTGCTGCGACAAAGCCGGCTGTGAAACATGCAGGATGGCTGCCGCTCGCGTAAAGCCGCCGTGTTCAGCAACGGCAATGAAGTAGTTGAGGTGTCGCGGCAGCATGAATTCATCCATAAGAAATTCAAATGAACTCAATCATAATTAAGTATTTTAACTTATGAAATAAGTTACGTACTCTGCTCGCGATTCTTTACCAAACGCCACAGGAGATCGGCATGAACTGCCTTAATACCTTCCCCACTGCGAAACAAACGCCGGCCACTCAACGATGAACCTGACGCAACGTAATGGCACGATGCTGCTGGTGCTGGTGCTTATCGGTATCAATATGCGTCCGCTGTTGACCTCTGTTGGCCCCCTCCTTCCGCAGATCCAGCAGGCAAGCGGCATGAGCTTCACGCTTGCCTCTCTGCTCACCGCGCTACCGGTGATCGCTATGGGTCTGCTGGCGCTAGCCGGCGGCTGGATTAACCGTCATTTCAGCGAGCGCCAAAGTATCTCCCTCAGCCTGTTAACGATCGTCGCCGGGGCTTTACTTCGCGAACTGGCGCCGCAGAGCGCGCTATTACTCAGCAGCGCGCTCCTTGGCGGAATCGGCATTGGTATTATTCAGGCGCTCATTCCCGCGGTGATAAAGCGTCTTTTTCATCGTCGGACGCCGCAGGTGATGGGGCTCTGGTCCGCGGCGCTGATGGGCGGCGGCGGCCTGGGCGCCGCATTCACGCCGTGGCTGGCGCAGCATAGCGCTATCTGGTATCACGCGCTTGCGTGGTGGGCGTTACCCGCCGCCGCCGCGCTCCTCTGCTGGTGGCCGCTAAGCCGAACGTTACCCGCCCGGACGCCATCAACAACCCGGGTCACGCTTTTTCGCCATCGTCGCGCGTGGACGCTTAGCCTCTATTTTGGTTTGATCAATGGCGGCTATGCCAGCCTGATTGCCTGGCTGCCGCCTTACTATATGCAGTCGGGCTACAGCGCGCAGTTCAGCGGTACCCTGCTGGCGTTAATGACCATCGGCCAGACCGGCGGAGCGCTCCTGCTGCCCATCCTGGCCAGACATGAGGATCGACGAACGCTTCTGATGCTGGCATTGGCCTTACAGCTTGTCGGCTTCTGCGGTTTTATCTGGCTACCGCAGCAGGTACCGCTTGTCTGGGCCATCTGCTGCGGTATTGGGCTTGGCGGCGCATTTCCGCTGTGTCTGGTCCTGGCGCTCGATCACGCCAGGCACCCCGCCATTGCGGGCCGACTGGTCGCGTTTATGCAGGGAGTGGGCTTTATTGTCGCCGGGCTTTCCCCCTGGCTGTCGGGACTGCTGCGGAGTTTAAGCGGCAATTACCAGCTCGACTGGATGCTTCACGCCGCCTGCGTCCTGGCCTTAATGGCCATAACGCTGCGTTTCGCTCCCGCACGCTACCCGCAAGAGTGGCAACATCAGGATTCAGCCGCTCGCTGAACCCGTCATCTCCTCATGCGGGATAGTTAACTCCTCCCGCATTCAGGCAGAAAAAAGCACAAAATCAAACAACTATATCAGTACAAAAACTGTTGTTAATGACCGTCGCCAGAATGAAATTTAATACCGAATGAAATTAATGTGTCGCCGAATCACGACACTCGTAAGTAACTAAAAATTAATAAAAAAATGGCTCTTGTTTCCCTCATTTTTTAGGCGTACATTAGCGCCATCTGGAGCCGTTTACGCTCAGAATTTACAGCTACCGCCCGCTGAAAAAGCGTCGTTTTCGTGAGCGATAGCTGAGCAGGCAATGAAGAGCAAATTCATTTAAGGCGTCTCGCCGAGAGCGCGGAGTGATGAGTCGTGAAATATTTCTTAATGGGCATTTCTTTTATGGTCATCGTTTGGGCCGGTACTTTCGCCCTGATGATCTAGCTTTAACGGTGTTAAAAAAAGGAGCCTCTCGGCTCCTTTTTTTATTCGTGGCTTTCGCTGGTTAACTTAGCCGACGCGGGAAGCAGCCCGTCGGCACGGAACATCGATTTTATGCCGCGCACCGCCTGGCGGATACGATCGCGGTTCTCAATTAACGCGAAGCGTACATGGGTATCGCCATAGTCTCCAAAGCCAATGCCCGGAGAAACGCAGACTTTTGCATCCTGCAGCAGCTTTTTAGCAAACTCCAGTGAGCCCATCGCCGCATACTGCTCTGGGATCTTCGCCCAGACATACATTGACGCCTTCGGACATTCCACCATCCATCCGGCCTCATGCAACCCTTTCACCAGCACATCGCGACGACGTTTATACTGCTCGGCAATGTCGCGAACGCACTGCTGATCGCCTTCAAGCGCGGCAATCGCCGCAACCTGTAGAGGGGTGAAAGTGCCGTAATCGTGATAGCTTTTAATGCGCGCCAGCGCATTAACCAACGTTTTGTTACCGACCATAAAGCCGATACGCCAGCCCGCCATATTATAGCTTTTAGAGAGCGTAAAGAATTCGACGGCGACATCGCGCGCGCCGGGGACCTGCATGATAGAGGGCGCTTTCCAGCCATCGTAAACAATATCGGCATAGGCCAGATCGTGCACCACCAGCACGTCATAACGCTTCGCCAGCGCCACGACTTTCTCGAAGAACTCCAGTTCGACGCACTGTGCGGTCGGGTTGGAGGGGAAACCGAGGATCATCATTTTCGGCTTCGGGTAACTCTCACGAATCGCGCGCTCAAGCTCGTTGAAGAAATCCACGCCTTCGACCAGAGGTACCGAACGTACCTGGGCTCCGGCAATCACCGCACCGTAAATATGGATGGGATAGCTGGGATTTGGCACCAGTACGGTATCGCCATGGTCAAGCGTCGCCAGCATCAGATGCGCCAGCCCCTCTTTTGAACCAATGGTGACTATCGCTTCTGATTCCGGATCGATCTCAACGTTATAGCGCTCTTGATACCAACGAGAAATCGCCCGGCGCAGGCGCGGAATGCCGCGGGAAGTAGAATAGCCGTGGGTATCGGGACGCTGGGCAACGGTGCAGAGTTTCTCAACGATATGCGGCGGAGTGGCGCCATCGGGGTTACCCATGCTGAAATCAATAATATCTTCGCCGCGGCGTCGCGCAGCCATTTTTAGTTCAGCAGTGATATTAAAAACGTAAGGGGGGAGACGATCGATACGCGTAAAACGGCGTTCAGGACTGAATTCAGCCATAGATTCCTCGGATTAACGTTAGCGCCCGGACCGTCCGAGCGACGCTGCTGCCTGTGCAGCACGTTTAGAAAATAACCCGAAAATTTTCCTGCTGTCGAGAGGGGCAGAGAAAAATAATTTCTGGCGATAAAAACGGGCATCAGTCCGACTAAATACGGCAGCAACGTTCTTTCCCCTTCTCGCCTACCCCATCAAAATTAACATACTGATATCTTTAATTTTACTTAAATGCTTGCTCATCCGTAGACGCTATTGAATCGCGGGTGTTTGTTATTAATCCCCTTTTATTTGTAAGACTTTTCCCTATTCATGCCTTCAGCTGGCCTTCTGCCGCGAGGTTTTCTATCATGTTGCTTTCTCGCGATTAACACGGCGCACACATGCACGAAATATTTACTATGCTGCTGGCGGTTTTTGACCGCGCGGCATTAATGCTGATTTGTCTCTTTTTCCTCATTCGCCTGCGCCTGTTTCGTGAACTTCTGCATAAATCCGCGCACACCCCTAAAGAATTGCTGGCCGTTACCGCGATCTTCTCTCTCTTTGCCCTCTTTAGCACCTGGTCAGGCGTACCGGTCGAGGGATCGCTGGTCAACGTGCGTATTATCGCGGTCATGTCCGGCGGGATCCTGTTCGGCCCGTGGGTTGGGGCTATTGTCGGCGCGATCGCCGGCGTACATCGCTACCTGATTGATATTGATGGCGTCACCGCCGTCCCCTGCTTTATTACCAGCATTGTCGCCGGTCTGCTCTCTGGTTTTATTGGTCGTAAAGTGCCGAAAGCCCAGCGCTGGAAAGCGGGGATCCTCGCCGGGATGCTATGCGAAACCTTAACCATGATTCTCGTGATCGTGTGGGCGCCTTCATTCGCGCTGGGGATAGACATCGTGTCTAAGATTGGTATTCCGATGATCCTTGGCAGCGTATGTATCGGCTTTATCGTTTTGCTGGTGCAGAGCGTTGAGGGGGAAAAGGAAGCCAGCGCCGCCCGTCAGGCAAAACTGGCGCTCGATATCGCCAACAAAACGCTTCCGCTATTTCGCCACGTCAACAGCGAGTCCCTGCGTCAGGTATGCGACATTATCCGCCGCGATATCAGTGCCGATGCCGTCGCGATTACCAATACCCAACACGTGATGGCCTACGTCGGCGTCGGGGAAATCAACTACCGCGATAACGATGACTTTATCAGCCCAACGACGCAACAGGCGATCCGCTATGGAAAAATAATTATTAAAAACAATGATGAGGCTCATCGGACGCCGGAAATACACTCTATGCTGGTCATTCCGCTGTGGGAAAAAGGCGTCGTCACCGGTACGCTAAAAATCTATTACTGCCACGCGCACCGCATCACCTCTTCATTGCAGGAAATGGCGGTAGGCCTGTCGCAAATCATCTCTACGCAGCTGGAGGTTTCCCGCGCTGAACAGCTGCGTGAAATGGCCAATAAAGCCGAGCTGCGGGCGCTGCAAAGCAAAATCAATCCCCATTTCTTATTTAATGCGCTGAACGCCATTTCATCGTCGATTCGCATGAATCCGGACACCGCGCGTCAGTTAATTTTTAATTTGTCGCGCTATTTACGCTACAACATTGAATTAAAAGATGATGAACAGATAGATATCAAAAGGGAGCTGTATCAAATCAAGGATTACATCGCGATTGAACAGGCTCGCTTCGGCGACAAGCTGACGGTGATTTATGATATTGATGATGAAGTCAGCTTTATGATCCCCAGCCTGCTAATTCAGCCGCTGGTGGAGAATGCTATCGTCCACGGGATTCAGCCCTGCAAAGGAAAAGGCGTGGTGACCATTGGCATCAATGAGTGCGGGAATCGGGTACGAATTAGCGTTCGCGATACGGGGAACGGTATCGACCCTGCGGTGGTAGCGAGGGTAGAGGCTGACGAAATGCCGGGAAATAAAATCGGTTTACTCAATGTTCATCACCGGGTCAAGCTACTGTACGGGGAAGGACTGCATATCCGACGCCTGACGCCGGGGACCGAAATTGCCTTCTATGTGCCAACCCAACACGCGCCCCAGGTGGCTACGGAGTCGCTGCTGTCATGAGCGGAGATAAAATGAAGGTCATCATTGTGGAAGATGAGTTCCTCGCGCAGCAAGAGCTCACCTGGTTGATTAACACCCATAGCGAAATGGAGATTGTCGGCACCTTTGACGACGGTCTGGATGTGCTGAAGTTTTTACAGCACAACAAAGTCGACGCCATTTTTCTCGATATCAATATTCCATCTCTGGATGGCGTACTGCTGGCGCAAAACATCAGCCAGTTCGCGCATAAGCCCTTTATCGTTTTTATTACCGCGTGGAAAGAGCATGCGGTGGAAGCCTTTGAGCTGGAGGCGTTTGATTATATTCTCAAGCCCTACCAGGAATCGCGCATTATCAACATGCTGCAAAAGCTGACCGGCGCCTGGCAGCAACAGCAGCAGGTCAGCGCCGGTAGCGGGGCAGCGGCCAATCCAGCCAGGGAAAACGACACGATTAATCTGGTTAAAGATGAACGGATTATCGTCACCAGCATCCACGATATTTACTACGCGGAAGCGCATGAAAAGATGACGTTCGTTTATACCCGCAAGGAGTCCTTCGTGATGCCGATGAATATCACGGAGTTCTGCAACAAGCTACCGCCGGCGCACTTTTTCCGCTGTCACCGCTCGTACTGCGTCAACCTGAGCAAAATTCGCGAAATCGAACCCTGGTTCAACAACACCTATATTCTGCGGCTACGCGACCTTGAGTTTCAGGTACCGGTGAGCCGCAGCAAGGTGAAAGAGTTTCGCCAGCTCATGCATCTGTAGAGGATTTACCCGAATAATCATTTTATTCGGGTAAGAGACGGGGCTTACAGAATCTGCCCCAGAGTCTGACGCAGGTGCGCGCCGGAGCCCAGCAGTCCCGGATTGTCGTGGACAATCAGATAGACCGGAATATCCTGGACGAAGGCTTTAAATCGGCCTTTATCTTCAAAACCGCCGCGAAAGCCGGAGGCTTTGAAGAATTCAAGGAAGCGCGGCACGATACCGCCAGCAATATACACGCCGCCAAAGGTGCCGAGGGTCAGCGCCAGGTTACCGCCAAATCGGCCCATAATGACGCAAAACAGCGACAGCGCGCGGCGGCAATCGATGCAGGTATCGGCCAGCGCGCGTTCGGTCACATCTTTAGGCTGCAGATTTTCCGGTAGACGCCCGTCAGACTTCACGATCGCATGGTAAAGATTGACCAACCCCGGTCCAGATAAGACGCGTTCAGCGGAGACGTGCCCCAGCTCGCTGCGCAGCTCTTCGAGAATAATGCCTTCCTCTTCGCTATTGGGGGCGAAATCCACATGGCCGCCCTCACCCGGCAGGCTCACCCAGCGCTTATCAACGTGTACCAGATGAGCAACGCCCAGCCCGGTACCGGCGCCGTAGACGGCAATCGGCTTCCCTTCCACCGGTTCCGCGCCGCCAAACTGAATCAGATGTTCAGCTTTTAGCATGGGGATCGCCATCGATACTGCGGTAAAATCGTTAATGATTTCCAGATGCGAGAAACCCAGGTTCTTTTTCATCTCAGCGATAGAAAATGCCCAGGTGTGGTTGGTCATCGCCACCCAGTCGCCGGTAATCGGACAGGCGATGGCAATACAGCCGTCTTCTACCTGGACGTTATGCTCTTCCAGATAGACCTGAACAACGGCTTCAAGACTGGGATAATCGAGCCCGGAATAGGTCTTAGCACGGGAGATCTCCCCGCTTGCCAGATCGCATAACGCCAGACGAGCATTCGTTCCGCCAACGTCCCCTACTAAAGCAAATTTTGTCATTCCGTTACGGCTCCGCTAAAGTCAAAATGATTCTTTGGCACACTCTAAATTCATGACGTCCTAACAACAACGACCAACGCATAAGCGCCCTTTGTTTAGCGACCTACGTCACAGTTAGGCTGTAATTTATGAAATTATTGTGCGGCCGATCGTCAGGCCAGCTCTTTACTTTATCGTTTCAGCACCATTTGCGCCAATGACCTTAACGCCCCCGGGCAAAGTAGTGCGTCGAAACCTTCAGAAGGATATTTTCATGCTGCACCCGCGCGCCAGAACGATGCTGTTGTTATCGATACCCGCAATCGTGATTGGTATTGCTGCCAGCCTGGTCTTGATTGTGGCGATGAAAACGGCAGCCATGCTGCAGAATATTCTCTGGAGTAGCCTGCCTGGATTGCTGGGCATGAACGCCAGCGGCCCTTTCTGGACGATAGCTATCCTCACCGGCACCGGCATCGCCGTGGGTCTGGTCGTGCGTTTTAGTCCTGGTCACGCCGGACCCGATCCGGCCACCGAGTCACTCATTGGCGCACCGGTGAGTCCCGGCGCTCTGCCCGGCCTGCTCGCTGCGCTGATCGTCGGCCTGGCGGGCGGCGTTAGCCTCGGGCCGGAGCATCCTATCATGGTGATTAATATCGCCCTCACTGTGGCGCTTGGCTCCCGCCTTTTCCCGCGAGTCAGCGCGCTGGACTGGACGATCCTGGCGTCCTCCGGCACTATCGGGGCGCTATTTGGCACACCTGTTGCCGCGGCGCTGATCTTTTCGCAAACGCTGAACAGCAGTAACGATGTCCCGCTTTGGGACCGACTCTTCGCCCCCTTACTTGCCGCGGCGGCGGGCTCTCTGACCACAGGGCTGTTTTTCCACCCCAACTTTTCGTTACCTATTGCGCACTACGAGCGGTGGCAGCTTGTCGATATCTTTAGCGGCGCTATCGTGACGCTGATTGCTATTGCCGTCGGCATGGTTGGCGTTTGGTGCTTACCGCGCCTGCACGCGCTGATGCAGCGGCTGAAAAATCCGATCTTAACCCTCGGTATTGGCGGATTTTTATTGGGGATCCTGGGCGTCGTCGGCGGGCATATCACGCTGTTTAAAGGCCTGGATGAAATGCAGCAATTAGCCTTCAGCCAGACGTTAACCGCCAGCGATTACATGCTTATTGCTTTAGTGAAGCTGGCGGCGCTGGTGCTGGCGGCCGCCTGTGGTTTTCGCGGCGGTCGAATTTTTCCGGCGGTGTTCGTCGGCGTCGCGCTAGGCCTGATGCTTCACGCACACGTGGATGCCGTGCCGGCAGCCATCACCGTTTCCTGCGCCATCCTCGGACTGACGCTGGTAGTGACGCGTGATGGCTGGTTGAGCCTGTTTATGGCAGCGGTCGTGGTGCCCGATTCCACGCTGCTTCCGCTGCTGTGTATCGTCATGCTTCCGGCCTGGCTGCTGCTGGCCGGTAAACCCTTGATGATTGCCAGGAAGCGTGGAGATTAAACCCGGCTGTTTCTCTCTTCCAGCGCCTGAGTGACCGTGCGCAGAAAGTCGGGAATATCCATTTTTGGCAGCATCACCTCCACCAGCGTCAGCCTGTCTGAGGCGACGCTGCTATTCATCGCTTCCTGCAGTTCGTGGGTGCCCGTCACTCGCCAGCATCGGGAAGGGACATCCGGCGCAAAAGCGTCAGGCAGGCGATTCCAGTCCCAGAGCGCAATATCGTTATAGCGCTGCTCGGGGCCGTGAATTGCGCGTTCGACCGTATAGCCTTCGTTATTGAGCAACAGGATCAGCGGGCGCTGCTTGTCTCTGAGCATCGACCCCAGCTCCTGAATAGTTAACTGCGCAGCGCCATCGCCAACAATCAGCACCACCCTTCTGTCCACTGCCGCGATTTGCGCCCCGTAGGCTGCCGGAAGGGTAAAGCCTATCGATCCCCATAGCGGCTGGACAATCAGCGTTGCGTCAGCTGGCAGCTTAAGCGCGGCGGCGCCAAAAGCGGCCGTCCCCTGATCGGCAAGGATAATATCTCCCGGGCGGAGCTGTTTCTGCACCGTACTCCAGAAGTTTTTCTGCGTCAGGCTCCCCTCTGGCGCGCCGCTGACGCCCGGCGCCTGAACATTTGGCGCATGCCATTCTGCCGCCAGGCTGGCAGAGAGTTCGATCAAGACATCGAGCGCCTTTTCCATCGGCACCCGGCTAAACCAGCGATCGCCAACCCGAGCGGCGAAGGGCTGGACTTCTATCGTTTTTTCCTGCGGAAGGTGTTGGGTGAAACCGGCGGTAATGGTATCGGTAAAACGCGTGCCGACGCAGATAATGGTATCCGCGCTTTCAATGGCATCGCGGGTGTCCTCTGCGCTGGCTATCCCGCTATAAGTCCCGACGAACCCAGGCTGCTGCTCATCAAAAAGCCCTTTGCCCATCAGCATCGTGGCGTAAGCAACCGGCACCTTCGCCACCCACTCTCGCAGAGCGTTTTGTAGTCCATAGCGCTGGGCGAGGAAATCCGCCAGCAGCGATACGCGACGGCTGCTTCTGAGCATCCGCTCGGCGTGCTCGCGGAACCCGGCCAGCTGATTCTCATCGGCGGGCAGCGTGTGAATAAGCAAGCGGTGAGCTGGCGGGGTGGCCTTTGCTTTGGCCACATCAGCCGGCAGCATGAGATAACCAGGGCGATGCTGGGTCAGCATTTCATTCAGTACCCGGTCTATTTCATGGCAGGCATTTCCCGCCGCCAGCACCGCCTGAGAGCAGGTAATATGTTCACTCATACGCGAAAAGTGGCTGAAATCACCGTCGCCAAGCGTATGGTGCAGCAGCTCGCCGCGCTGCTGTGCGCCGGTACAGGGAGCGCCGACGATATGCAGGACCGGTACATGCTCAGCGTAGCTCCCGGCAACGCCGTTGAGCGCGCTCAGTTCACCGACGCCATAGGTGGTCAACAGCGCGCCCGCGCCCTTAATGCGCGCATAGCCATCGGCAGCATAGGCGGCGTTTAGCTCGTTAGCACAGCCTACCCACCCTAAGCTCTGCTGCGCGATAACGCTGTCGAGAAACTGTAAATTGTAATCACCCGGTACGCCAAACAAGCGGTCTATGCCGCAATCTACGAGACGATCCAGCAGATAATCGCCAATGGTATAAGTCGGTTGCATATCCTTACTCTCCTCTCGTGCAGGTAAGTTGAGTATTGAATAAGCAGGTGCGCTGTCCAGATTGCGCTCAACAATGGCGGTGGAAAGCAAAATTTACGCCTTCAGGGTGTGTACTCCGCGGCAAACATTCTTTAGTGTAAACGTATACACAACCCTGTTTTATCTGCGGAGGAAGTATGGTTTACCAGGCAAACGCCACGCGATATCAAACGATGGAGTACCGCCGCTGCGGTCATAGCGGACTAAAGCTACCGGCGATTTCTCTTGGGCTTTGGCACAATTTTGGCGACGAAACGCGGGTGGAAACCAGCCGCCAGCTTCTGCGTCACGCATTCGATCTCGGCATGACTCATTTTGATTTAGCCAACAACTATGGGCCACCGCCGGGTTCGGCGGAGAGTCATTTTGGCCGCATCCTGAAAGAGGATTTTTTGCCCTATCGCGATGAACTGATTATCTCCAGTAAAGCCGGTTACACCATGTGGGACGGCCCCTATGGCGACTGGGGATCGCGCAAGTACCTGATTGCCAGCCTCGACCAGAGCCTTAAGCGAATGGGTCTCGACTATGTCGACATCTTCTACCATCACCGCCCCGATCCCGAAACGCCGCTGCGGGAAACCATGAGCGCGCTGGACCACATCGTCCGCCAGGGGAAAGCGCTCTACGTCGGATTATCGAATTATCCGCTCGAACAGGCCCGGGAAGCCGTCAATATCCTTAACGATCTCGGCACGCCGTGTCTGATTCATCAGCCCAAATATTCGATGTTTGAACGCTGGGTCGAGGAGGGATTACTCGATTTCCTGCAGAGCGCGGGGGTGGGAAGTATAGCGTTTTCACCGCTTGCGGGCGGCCAGCTCACCAACCGTTACCTGCACGGTATCCCGGCGGATTCCCGCGCCGCCAGCGGCAGCCGGTTCCTGCAACCGGAGCAGCTTACTGAAAGCAAGCTGGAAAAGATTAGTCAGCTGAATACGCTGGCCGAATCCCGCGGGCAAAAGCTCTCACAGATGGCGCTGGCCTGGGTACTGCGCGATGAGAAAGTGACGTCGGTACTGATTGGCGCCAGTAAAACTTCGCAGCTCGACGATGCGGTTGGCATGCTGGGAAACCGTCATTTCAGCGCCGAAGAACGGGCCACCATTGACGCGATCCTTGCGGTGTAAATTCATTGTTACTTTAGCAAAAAGTGCTCTCACTTGCGATTTAGGAGTTCCTCCGATGCGGCGGGGCTTTACCGCCCCGTAATATCAGGTTAACAGGCCGACAACGGCCCCGATCGTGAAGGAGAAGAGTATGTTCAGGTCACTGATTTTGGCTGCAGTGCTTCTGGCTTCAGCGCCATTGGTCGCTAACGCTGGTGAAATCACCCTGTTGCCATCAATAAAATTACAAATTGGCGATCGCGACAATTACGGTAACTACTGGGACGGTGGCGGCTGGCGCGACCGTGATTACTGGCGTCGACACTATGAGTGGCGCGATAACCGCTGGCGTCGTCACGACAACGGCTGGCATCGCGGCTGGGATAAAGGTAAAGCCTACGAACGCGGCTATCGCGAAGGCTGGAAAGATCGCGATGACCGACGCGGCGGCTGGGGGCGTGGGCCAGGCGGCGGACGCGGACATGGCCACGGGCATCATTAATCGAAAAAGGGAGCCATTCGGCTCCCTTTTTCATCGTCACGCTTAACTGAATATCGTTCCAATAATCAGCCAGCCGTTAAGCAGCACAACGACCGCAACTATCCCCCACCCCAGCAGTTTTACCCACCGGGAATTGACCAGGTCGCCCATTAACCGGGAATCGCTGGTGAATATCAGCAGCGGCACCAGCGCGAGGGCGATACCAAAGCTCAGCAATACCTGGCTCATCACCAGAATACGCGTGGGATCCAGCCCCATTAAAATGACGATAAACGACGGCAGCATGGTGATCGCCCGGCGAAACCACAGCGGGATATGAAAGCGGATAAAGCCCTGCATTACCACCTGCCCTGCCAGGGTTCCCACAACCGTGGAGGATAAACCCGCCGCTATCAGGCTCAGACCAAAGATGGTAGCTGCCGCGTGGCTCAGTAAGGGCTCCAGCGTCAGATAGGCCTGATCGAGGTCGGCAATCCCGGTGTGGCCGTTAAAGTGGAAGGCGGCGGCGGCGGTCGCCATCATGGCCAGGTTAACAAAACCCGCGATGGTCATGGCAATGGCGACATCCCAGCGCGTGGCGTTATAGCGCTCTTTGCGCGTCCCCCCGTGCAGGTGCTGAGTGAGCGATGAGTGTAAGTAGATAACATGCGGCATGATGGTCGCCCCCAATACCCCGGCGGCAAGAAACACCGCTTCGCTGGTCGGCAGTGAAGGCACGATCATCCCTTTCGCCAGGGGTGCCAGCGCGGGCTGGGAGAAGATAAGCTCAACGACATACGCTGCGGCGACAAACAGCAGCAGCCCGCCTATCACTTTTTCCAGCGGCTTTTGACCGCGACGCTGCAGCATCAGAATCAGGAAGGTCGCAATTCCGGTCAATACAGCGCCCTGAAGCAATGACACGCCGAGCACCAGCTTAAATCCGATAGCCGCGCCAATAAACTCGGCAAGATCGGTCGCCATAGCGATAATTTCGGCCTGCACCCAGTAGAACCACACCACAGGACGCGGGTAGTGGTCGCGAATTTGCTCCGCCAGATTTTTACCGGTGGCGATGCCCAGCTTCGCCGACATCACCTGAATCAGCATCGCCATCAGGTTAGCCCATACCACCACCCACAGCAGCTGGTAGCCAAAGCTGGCGCCGGCCTGAATGTTGGTGGCGAAGTTACCCGGATCGATATAGCCAATGGCAGCAATGAACGCCGGCCCCATCAGGGCGAGCTTAATCTTGCGCGCTGCGCGACCGCTGCTATTCTCAACGCGACTGTTGGTCATTTTCTGCCTCTGGAAATATAGCCTTTGCTATGTTTTATGCTATCAAAATGCGAATGATTATCAAGTTCATTTGTAGCGATGATAATGATTGCTGTGATAGGAGAGAACGATAGCGGGTTGGCAACGGAAAACCGGGGAACTGATAAACGCTTTTAATTAATCACCAGAATAGTACAACCGAGCAACTTTTAAAACCTTTACGTAACATAACAAAAATGCATGGTTGATCACTATTTTTGCCATTAGTCACATATCCTTGCAATAGTGTGTGCTGGCTCTCGTTTTCTTTGCGCTTGTTACATAGAATGTGCACAGAAATTTAACCTGCCTCATATTTGGAGCAAATATGGACCGCGTCCTGCACTTTATTCTCGCGATCGTAGTGGTGGCCATTCTGGCCCTGTTGGTTAGCCACAACCGTAAGCAGATTCGTATTCGTTATGTCATTCAGCTGCTTGTCATTGAAGTGCTGCTGGCCTGGTTCTTCCTGAACTCTGACATTGGTCTGGGTTTTGTGAAGGGCTTCTCCGAGATGTTTGAAAAACTTCTCGGTTTCGCCAACGAAGGGACAAACTTCGTCTTCGGCAACATGAACGACAAAGGCCTGGCGTTCTTCTTCCTGAAGGTTTTGTGCCCGATCGTCTTTATTTCTGCGCTGATCGGTATTTTGCAGCATATTCGTATTCTGCCTATCGTCATTCGCGCGATTGGTACCGTGCTGTCCAAAATCAACGGCATGGGCAAGCTGGAATCCTTTAACGCTGTCAGCTCGCTGATTCTGGGCCAGTCCGAAAACTTCATCGCCTATAAAGATATTCTTGGCAAGATGTCCCGCAACCGCATGTACACCATGGCGGCGACCGCGATGTCTACGGTATCCATGTCTATCGTGGGCGCGTACATGACCATGCTGCAGCCGAAATATGTAGTTGCGGCGCTGGTACTGAACATGTTCAGCACCTTTATCGTGCTGTCGCTGATTAACCCGTATCGCGTTGACGAAAGCGAAGAAAATCTGCAGATGTCTAACCTGCATGAAGGACAGAGCTTCTTCGAGATGCTGGGTGAATACATCCTGGCAGGCTTTAAAGTGGCGATTATCGTGGCCGCCATGCTGATTGGTTTTATCGCGCTGATTTCCGCGCTGAACGCCCTGTTCGCCACCGTCACCGGCTGGTTCGGCTATAGCATCTCCTTCCAGGGGATCCTCGGCTATATCTTTTATCCGGTTGCGTGGGTGATGGGCGTACCGGCAGGTGAAGCGCTGCAGGTAGGAAGTATTATGGCCACCAAGCTGGTTTCTAACGAATTCGTCGCCATGATGGATCTGCAGAAAGTTGCCGCCACGCTCTCTCCGCGTGCGGAAGGCATCATCTCTATCTTCCTGGTCTCCTTCGCCAACTTCTCTTCTATCGGTATCATCGCCGGCGCGATTAAAGGCCTGAACGAAGAGCAAGGTAACGTGGTTTCCCGCTTCGGCCTGAAGCTGGTGTACGGTTCTACGCTGGTGAGCGTGCTCTCTGCGTCTATCGCCGCGCTGGTACTGTAATTCGTCAGCGGTATCGCGAAAGCCGGGCAAGTCCCGGCTTTTTCATGCCCGCAGTTCGCTCAACGGCAGCGGCTTACCCACCAGATACCCCTGGAGATAATCGACGCCTAACTCGAGAAGCTTTTCCCGCTGCTCCGGCGTTTCAACGTATTCCGCCACCACTTTCATCTTCTTAACCTTAGCCATTTCAATAATGGATTTGACCATAATGGCGTCCAGCGGATCGGTCTCGATATCACGCACGAAGCAGCCGTCAATTTTCAGGATATCGGCCTGCAGGCTTTTCAGACGCTCGTAGTTAGCGTAGCCGGTACCAAAGTCATCAATCGCTATACCGCAACCGAAATCTCGCAGCAGCTGGATGTTATGCATGCTGGTCTCGACATCGGAAAACGCCTGCTCTTCGGTAACTTCAATCGTTATCGCCTCCGCCGACAGGTTATAGCGTTTAAACAGCGCGATGATTTGCGCCGCGCTATCCTTTTGCATCAGCGTATAGGGCAGAAGGTTGACGGAGAAATGCTGGCCATGATGGTGATTGAGCGAACTAAACAGCGTTTCCAGCACCTGCATATCAAAACGCTGGCTCAGGTTAAACTGCGCAATCAGCGGGATAAACCGATCGGGCGTAATGATGGTATTGCCGCAGCGCATACGACTCAGTATCTCGTAATACCCCTCTCCGGAGGCGTCCCGGATAGGCTGGGCGTACAGCACCAGTCCACGTTCGTTAAGCGCCTGCTTAATCTTCGCCAGCAGCCGTACCTGTTCGCTCGTTTGATCGGAAATCTGCTCTTGCGCCGCGTCCAGCGGTAATACGCGCCGCGCCGCGCCGGCCTGCTCCGATAACCAGCTAAGCTGACCAAGCATCGGGTGAAGCTCAGATTCTATGCCGCGGTAGCCGCCCCACGATGCGCCAAATTCCAGATCTAACGCCTGGTTATTCCAGCTAAATTTTTTATGGTTAAGCGTGGAAACAATATGACTTAACCGCGCCTCTGGCTCCGGCCCCTTCAGTACCAGCAGTAGCTCGCTGCCGGGGAGCTGAAATATTCGCTCGCCGGGAGCTAATAGCGGCTGTAGCTTCCGGGCTATCTGCCGTTTGCTCTCCACTCTCATCATCATGCCATAATGGCGGCTCAGGAAGTCCAGATTCTGAATGCGCAGGCTGCTGATGGCCACAGCAGGATTCCGCTGCAGGTGACTCTCCAGCGCGCGCAGATTCGGTAAACCGGTTAGCGGATCTTCTTCCGCCTGATCCCGCCATCTGAACTTCATTCTTTCACTGCGAGCATAGATATCCGCCATATAAAACAGGCAGATAGTGAAACAAATGAGTACCGAAAGAACAAACGACAGTGAATATTCAGTTTGTACGCCGTGTAAAAAATTCTGGTTATACGCCACGAGTAAAAAGGCTGAAACGGACCATGAAATGCGAATCAGCGTATGCCCCAGGCGGCTAATACCAATGAAGTATAAAATGAAAATAAGCGGGACTAAATAACCGGCAATAAAAACAGAATCATAAGGCGTACACAGCACCAGTAATATTGCCGCCAGGGCCACAAACCAATACAACGTAAATACCCGCTGCTCGCCCGCCCGCCATGAGTGGCAAAGATTGCGCCAGAATGCTCGTGCATAACGTGGACTGATAATCATCCGCAACGGATAATAAAAGAATGTCGTGAAAATTAATGCGGCGCTAATCAGGCTTTGTATATCGATAATAGTGTAAATAACCGACATACTGCCGAAATAGCTGGATATTGCCAACGGAAAAGCAAAAAAACGCCCCGCCAGATACATGGTGACCTTCAAAAGGAGCGGTGCAAAAAAGCCGCCCCAAAAAATCCTCGCGCCCATATGTTTTGCCGTCAGCCCAGCGCGCCAGCGCCTTCCAAGCTGAAAGCGAACAATCGCGCAGGACAGGAAAACCGAGAAGAGCTGGCAAAATAGCAGGATCAGCGCCTGGGTTAGCGTCAGATCGATTATCCAGGCATTAGTGATCGCAAACGCGATAATCAATGGCGCAACGGCGTAGCGGCCAAAAATAAAAAGTACGGAATACATTAAGCTCAGCGGTAGCCATGCCAGATAAATTTGATTTCCGTCAATAATGGTTTGTGGGGAAATAAATCGGGACAGCGGAATTGCGATAAAGCAGACCAGGAGCGCCAGCAGAGTTTTTTTGATCTTAATGTTAAGATGATCAATCATTATTGTTAATTAAAACTCCGGCTGCAACAAATATATTCAGGCAACAGATATTATGTTGCTTAATAAAGGCAGGCAAGATTTTAAATAGTGAAAAAATCTGAAATTACTTAACGCAGAGGTTTGCTGACTTATTCAGAGAATGCTTTACATTTCCTCCGCCAGACAAAAAAAACCCCCGCCATAGCGAGGGTTCCGAATTTGGTGGAGCTAAGCGGGATCGAACCGCTGACCTCTTGCATGCCATGCAAGCGCTCTCCCAGCTGAGCTATAGCCCCACAGGACCTCTTTACGAACCAAACCTGATGGGTGCAGGTGTTGGTGGAGCTAAGCGGGATCGAACCGCTGACCTCTTGCATGCCATGCAAGCGCTCTCCCAGCTGAGCTATAGCCCCGTAACGTAAAGCGTGTCGTGTTGACGGGCGGCATAATATGAATTCCTTCGCCAGGTGTCAACGGCAAAATCAATCCCGGCTATTTGATCGCTGAAAAAGCAGGCAAACGGCTGACATTGCGAGCCTTATCGCAGCCAGAAGTTAAACATGTCACTCTTTCCTTTAAAAGGATGCTATAACATGTGCAACTAATTCCCACATATTTACTCAGGAAATAGTATGCTCAAGGAACGAATGACACCTGAAGAAATAGCGCATCTGACTGGCTTCAGTCGGCAAACGATTAACAAATGGGTACGTAAAGAGGGATGGCAAACGTCCCCGCGCCCCGGCGTACAGGGCGGCAAAGCGCGCCTCGTACATGTTAATGAGCAGGTTCGCGAGTTTATTCGCAGCGCGCAGCGCGTGGCCGAAAACCCTGTCCCCTATTCCGCAACGGATAACGATCTCGAATCTCTGCTGCTTACCCTGTGTAAAGAGATGACGCCGGGAGAGCAAAAGCTGCTGATGTCGCTGCTGCTGCGTGAAGGGATCACCGGGTTACTCAACCGACTCGGTATTCGCGATCGGTGAAAGCATGATGAAACTTAAAGATAAAATGACCCCAGCGGAGCTCGCCGAGTGCCTTAACCTCGCCCGGCAAACCATAAACCGCTGGGCCAGAGAACAAAAATGGCGGACGGAACCGATCCCCGGAGTCAAAGGCGGACGCGCTCGTCTTATCGTCATCGACAGGTCAGTGATCGATTTCCTTGCAAATATCCCGGCGCTGCGGCATCTGACCATGGATAACCAGCTGGCGGAACCGCCCGTCAAATACTTTGTGAACGATGCGGACACAGTCTGGCGCCAGATTGTCGAGACCATGCACCTGATGACCCCAGCTGAGCAGCTGCACCTGCGGGATTTTCTTGCGCGCGAGGGGCTCAGCGGGTTTCTGTCCCGACTTGGCATTACTGATGCGAAGTAACGGGCAAAAAAAACGGCGGGGTTCGCTATCCCCGCCGTTTAACAATCGCTGTATCAGGATCAGGATTGCTGGCTTTCGCGCTCAGCAATAAAGGCCAGCGCCTTGTTGATACGTTCTACGCTACGTGATTTACCGATCGCATGGACGGTCACATCAAGCGCCGGAGACTGACCCGCACCGGTCACCGCGACGCGCAGCGGCATTCCCACTTTTCCCATCCCCACTTCCAGCTCATCGGCCGTCGCCTGAATCGCATGATGGACGTTTTCCGCCGTCCAGTCGCTTATGGCGGCTAATTTGTCGCGCACCACTTCCAGCGGCTGACGAGCAACAGGACGCAGATGTTTTTTCGCCGCATCGGCATCAAACTCGGCAAAATCTTCATAGAAATAGCGGCAGCTCGCCGCCATCTCTTTAAGGGTTTTGCAGCGCTCGCCCAGCAGCTTCACCAGCTCAGCCAGCTGCGGGCCGTTACGGGTGTCGATATTTTCCTGCTCAATGTGCCACTGTAAATGCGTTGCCACGTACTCCGGGGCCAGCGAGTTGATATAGTGGTGGTTCAGCCACTGCAGCTTTTCCGTATTGAACGCGCTCGCCGATTTGCTCACCGCCCCCAGGCTGAACAGTTTAATCATCTCTTCGCGAGAGAAAATCTCCTGGTCGCCGCTGGACCATCCCAGACGCACCAGATAGTTCAGCAGCGCTTCCGGCAGATAGCCGTCGTCGCGATACTGCATAACGCTGACCGCACCGTGGCGCTTGGACAGTTTCTTACCATCGTCGCCGTTAATCATCGAGACGTGGGCGTAAACCGGCACCGGCGCATTCAGCGCTTTCAGGATGTTAATCTGGCGCGGGGTATTGTTGATATGGTCTTCGCCGCGAATAACGTGGGTGATTTCCATATCCCAGTCGTCAACCACGACGCAGAAGTTGTAGGTTGGAGAACCATCGGTACGGCGGATAATCAGATCGTCCAGCTCCTGGTTGCTGAATTCGATCGGACCGCGGATCTGGTCGTCAAAAACAACGGAACCCTCTTCCGGGTTGGCAAAACGGACGACGCAAGGTTCGTCATCAGCATGATGTTCGTGGCCATGGCGGCAGCGACCGTCGTAGCGGGGCTTCTCGCCTTTTGCCATTTGCTCTTCACGCAGCGCTTCCAGACGCTCTTTAGAGCAATAGCATTTATAGGCCGTGCCCGCTGCCAGCATTTCATCAATAACGGCGTTGTAGCGATCAAAACGCTTGGTCTGGAAGTACGGACCCTCGTCCCATTCCAGGCTCAGCCAGTTCATACCATCCATAATGGCTTCAATGGCCTCCGGCGTGGAGCGCTCAAGATCGGTATCTTCAATACGCAGCACAAACTCACCGCCGTGATTACGTGCAAAAAGCCAGGAATAGAGAGCAGTACGCGCGCCGCCAACGTGCAGATAGCCTGTCGGGCTGGGCGCGAAGCGAGTTTTGATTTTCATGAAGTGGCCTTACGTTTGATAAAGGTGCCGACACGCGGCAGTGTTCGTTGGATTTTATGGAGGAATATTCTAACACCGTGGGCTGATTCCTCAATGTTGTTACCGTTTCAACGTCACGCTTTCCCCTTTTTGTTTATAAATCATGCGCCACGGATGACATTGCGATCGTTTTGTTTAATTTTACGACGAACAAACAAATTATTTAGAAAAGGCGTTGACTCATTTTCAACTCTCCCTATAATGCGACTCCACACAGCGGGGGTGATTAGCTCAGCTGGGAGAGCACCTCCCTTACAAGGAGGGGGTCGGCGGTTCGATCCCGTCATCACCCACCACTTCGGGTCGTTAGCTCAGTTGGTAGAGCAGTTGACTTTTAATCAATTGGTCGCAGGT